>JBMOJG010000001.1:0-18109 GCA_049316925.1 Alsobacter sp.
CCGCCCTTTTTCCAGAACTATCTCTACATCTGCGCGTCGACGTCGGAAGCCACCTTGCGCAACCCCGACAAGCGCGAGGCACTGGTGCGCTACAGCCACGGCATTTCGATGGCGCTGAAGGCGATCAACTCCGACCGCGCCAAGCTCAAGGAGTGGGCCGACAAGTGGTTCGAAGGGCTTCCGCCCGAGATTGCGGACGTTTCGTTCGACATCAATTCCAAGATTTTTTTCACCGACCCGACGCCGCAAATGGCCCTGTTCTCCAACGCCGTCGACTTCATCAATATCGTAAACAAGACGATGAATGCCGACATCATCCCGGCCTCACTGACCTTCGATGCGCAGTTTGACACCGCAGTCGCCAAGGAGGGGGTGGCGCGCGGCTGAGGCGGAATGCACCGTGAGCATCGCCATCAGGGGCGCGGCCAAGCGCTATGTGAGCCGCGGACGGGAAGTCCGCGCGCTCGATCCTGTCGATCTCGACATCGCTTCGGGTGAGTTCGTCGCGTTCGTCGGCCCCTCGGGCTGCGGCAAGTCGACCCTGCTGAACATGATCGCCGGGATCCTGCCTCTGACCGGCGGCGCAATCAGCCATGACGGCCTGGCAGTGTCGGGTATCAACCGCGCGGTCGGCTACATGACACAGGTTGATTCCGTCCTGCCCTGGCACACGGTGTTCGACAATGTCGAGTTGCCGCTGAAGTTCCGCGGCGTGCCCTCGGCGGAACGGCGCCGTCGCGTCGGCGAGATGCTGGCGCGGGTCAACCTCACCGGCTTCGAGAACAGCTTTCCGGTCGAACTGTCCGGCGGCATGCGCAAGCGCGTCGCTCTGGCACAGGTCCTGGTTTACGACCCCGGCACTCTGCTGATGGACGAACCGTTCGGCGCGCTGGATGCGCAACTCAAGCTGCTGATGCAGGCTGAACTGCTCGCGATCTGGCAGGCGACAGGCAAGACCGTGGTGTTCGTGACCCATGATCTGGCCGAGGCTGTGACGCTGGCCAGCCGCGTCGTGGTGTTTTCGGGCCGCCCGGGGCGGATCAAGGCCATAGAGACTGTTCCACTCCCCTATCCGCGCGATCCGTTCAAGGTGCGGTTCATGCCGGAATTCGAGGCGACCTATGGCACGCTGTGGACGTCGCTGGCACCTGAGATTGCCAAGGGGGAGGCGGTCTGATGGTGGCGCATGCGGATGAGGCGGCAGCGATCGGCGGCGGCAAGTCGTCTGCGGTTGCGGCCTGGGATGCGGCACAGAGCGCGCGGCGTCGGCTCATCCTGCTCGGCCGCGTCGTGGTCGGGATCGTGCTCGTCGGCTTCTGGGAGTACTCATCCGGTCGTCTGATCGACAAGCTGTTCGTCTCGTCGCCCTCGGCGGTCTCGGCGCGGCTCTCGAAATGGCTGCTCGAGGGCAGCCTCTGGAACCATCTCTCGATCACACTCTATGCCACGGCGATCGGCTTCATCATCGGCTCGCTGGTCGGCTTCGTGCTCGGTCTGCTGTTTGGCCGCTACCAGACCGTGGCTGACATTTTCGATCCCTATATCACCGCGCTCTATTCGATCCCGAAGATCGCGCTGGCACCGCTGTTCATCATCTGGTTTGGCATCGGCATAGAATCGAAGGTGGCGGTGTCGGCCTCGATCGTGTTCTTCGTGGTGTTCCTGAACACCTATGCGGGCGTCCGCGACGTCAACCCGATCTACGTTCATGCGACCCGGATCATGGGCGGCAACGAATATCACGTGCTGCGACACGTCATGATCCCGTCAGCCGCGTCCTGGGTCATCACCGGCCTCAAGGTCTCGGTACCTTATGCGCTTGTCGGGACGGTCATCGGCGAATTCATGTCTTCGAACCGCGGCATCGGCTTCCTGATTGCGCAAGCCACCGGGCTTTTCGATACGACGTCGGTTTTTGCCGGGCTTGTCGTCCTCGGTGTCGTTGGCGCGATCATCAATGTCGGGCTGCGGCACGCCGAAACATGGTTGCTGCGCTGGAAGGCGCAAAGCTGACTTAAGTCTGGTCTGGCTGGCCTGAAGCTTCACCGATTGCGGCGCCGCTCGGCAATCCCGATAGGATGCAAAGCGAAGGAGCGCCCTTTTGCACGTTGGGTCGAGTGATCGGAGACGGGCTCCGATCGCTCGGTTTCATCAAGGTCAGGGATTGCGACCGCTGTTGGAGGTTTTTTCAGCGGCCAGCAAGGCGTCTCTCGGTGTAGACATGCCGGTGATGACCTGCCCAAGACCGCTGTGCAGCGCCTGCATTTACCGCAGGTGCAACCGCATGAGGATGTCCTGGTTGTGGTTTCCGAAACCCCGACCGAATACGTTGACGCCACCGGGGCGGCCAGCTTTCTCGTCGATTCCAATGCGCAAGCGGATGGATGAGTGTTCAGGCAGGCGGAGTTGATCGACAGTCACGTCACTTAGTTTCTGGTCGCCCAGCCACGTTCCGTGTTCCGACACCATCCAACGCGTCAAGATACCGTACTGCGAGCCCTCCAGCTTCCACCAACGTGGCGTGTAGGTTCCCCTGCGGTCGCCGTAGTCGCCAGGTGACGTCCAGGTCCCGATCTTGATCTCGTTCACCCATACGCTGATGTCGGACGGCCAGTCCGTATTCGTGCCCGGAACTTCCGAGGACAACTCCATCACGAACTCGAGAGCCTTGACCGGGGCGTTCAGCAGCTTCGCATTATTGGGGAATTTGTATTCGACATACCCGCGCCCGAACCACAGCAGCGCGGCCTGAACACGGCGGGGGTCAAGAAACAAATCGGGGACATCAAGCAGGCCGATGATGCTGTCCGTCGAGCACAGGCCACACGGCGCCGATACGCTGTAGCTTGTGTAGAGGCCGAGCGGCATCTCGACCTCCACCAAGTTCTTCTCACGGCTCGGATCAACGGTATCGAGTCGCACAACGATTTCGTCAAACCGGGCCGAACAGACCTTCTGCTGGCCTTTGGTCGCCTTGCCCACCTCTGTGTCGATGAGTTCGGAGTCCTCAAGGATCTGGACGTTGCTGGCGATCGTCGACTGGGGAAGTGCCAGCGCTTCGGAGATTTGATTGACGTTCATCGGTCCCTGCCGGCGCAGCAGCCGCAAGATGCGGATGCGCACCGGCGAGGCGAGCCCGCGGACAATCCCGAACTGCCGCTCAGGGTTGACGACAAGGAAGCTTCGCCCGGGCTTAGCCGGCACTGTCGGCGTCTCCCGCTGTTCGGCAACCTCGCCACCCGGCGGCAGCTGGCCTCCCCGATCGAGCATCATCCAACTGGTCCCGTTTCCTGTCCGGTCATGCCTGCCTGCGAGCCAACATGACAGGCAAGACCTACGCCGGCGCAAACCGGATTACGGTCCACGACGCCGGCTTGAGCTTCATCTGGATCTTGCCACCGTCCACGGTCACGCCGGCCAGCCGTGTCGGCTTGACGTTGAGGGGGTGGTCCTTGGTGTTGATGGCCTTGAGGTCGGCATGATGCAATTCCTCGGCCTCAGCCACCTTGAGCTTACCGAAATTGCGGGCGTCGATCGACACCTCCATGTCCTGCTCAAGGTCTCGGTTGAGCAGGAACAGCGCGAGCCCGCCGTCCGCGTGGGCGACAGCCGAGACCTTCAGGTAGGGCGTCTCGGGAAGCGGAAAGAACAGGTCCTGCGTGCCGCGTGGATCGTAGTACTGAGCCGCATAGGTCTCCGACCCAACCTGTGTGCGCAGGACGCTGCCGCGCCCGAGGCGGCTCATCTGGGCAAACGGCCAGAAGATGGTCTGGCGCCATGCAGGGCCACCGGTCTCCGTCATGATCGGCGCGATGACGTTGACCAGCTGCGCGAGGCAGGCCGACTTCACCCGGTCGGCATGGTTGAGCAGCGAGATGCAACCGCCGCCGAACACGAGGGCGTCTTCCATGCTGTAGATCTCTTCCAGGATCGGCGGTGCAATCGGCCAGCCTTCCTTCACCCGGTCAGCGCGCTTGCGCCGGGTGCGGTACCAGACGTTCCATTCGTCGAAGCTCAGCATGATGCGCTTGTTCGAGCGCCGCCGTGCCGCCACGCCATCGGCGATGGCCACGACCTCATCGATGAACTGGTCCATCAGGTCCGGACAGGCCAGGAAGCCCTGCGTGTCCCCGGCGTAGTTGTTGAAATAGGTGTGAAGCGAGATCCACTCGACATGTTCGAACGTGTGCTCGAGGACCTCATCCTCCCAGCGGCCATATGTCGGCATATTGCGTCCGGACGAGCCGCAGGCGGCGAGCTCGATGGTCGGGTCCACCCAGCGCATCATCTTGGCAGCTTCCTTGGCCACCATCCCATACTGGGTGGCGGTCTTGTATTCCATCTGCCAGGGGCCATCCATCTCGTTGCCGAGACACCAGAACTTGATGCCGTGCGGCTGCGTCCAGCCATGGCTGATGCGCAGATCCGACCAGGCGGTACCGCCGGGATGGTTGCAGTACTCGACGAGATTGCGGGCCGCGTCGCCACCACGGGTGCCGAGGTTCACCGCGAACATCGGCTCGACATCGGCCGCCCGGCACCAGTCGACGAACTCGTTGGTGCCGAAGGTGTTGGGCTCGGTCGTGAACCAGGCAAGATCCAGCCGCTTCGGCCGGGCCTCGACGGGGCCGACCCCATCCTCCCAGTTGTAGCCTGAGACGAAATTACCACCGGGGTAACGCATGATCGTCGGGCCCAACTCCCTGACGAGATCGAGCACGTCACGACGAAAGCCCTTCTCGTCGGCCGTGGGGTGGCCAGGTTCGAAGATCCCGCCATACACGCAGCGCCCCAGGTGCTCGACAAAGGCGCCGAACAGGCGAGGGTCGGTGTCTCCGATCGCGAAATCGCGATCCATCATTACGCTGGCTTTTCTCATGACGGTCTCCGACAGGCTTTCATGTGCGGGGATCAGGGTGAAACGGCGATCGGCGCATGCACTGCCTCGGGCGGCAGCGCCGCCTCGGGCAGCAGCACGGCGTCACGGAGTTGGCGGGAATAGGGGTGCTGCGGATCGGCCAGCACGGTACGGGCATCGCCGCCCTCCACCACCTCGCCCTTCTGCATGATGATCAGCCTGTCGCTGATGTAATAGGCCGTGGCGAGGTCGTGGGTGATGTAGATGATCGAAATGCCAAGCTCGTCGCGCAGCGCCTTGAACAGGTTGACGATGGACATGCGCAACGATGCGTCGACCATCGATACCGGCTCGTCCGCAACGATCAGTTTCGGGCGGGACAACAGGGCGCGGGCGATGGCGACGCGCTGCCGCTGGCCGCCGGACAGCTCGTGGGGAAAGCGGCCGCGCACTTCGGCCAGCGACAGGCCGACCTGCCGCAGCGCCCGGTCGGCGGCGACCTCGACCTCTTGGTCAGTCGTTGCACCACCGAACCGGCGGGCCGTCATGAACAGGTAGCGATCGAGCTGCTTGAGCGGATTGAAGGCCTCGAACGGGTTCTGGAAGATGGGTTGAACCCGCGCCATGAAGGCGTGTCGATCTGCCCGACCGCGGATGGTACTCACCTCTTTCCCCGCAAACAGCATGCGCCCGGAGGTCGGGGCATGGATGCCAAGGATCATGCGCGCCAGCGTCGACTTCCCCGAGCCGGACTCGCCGATAATCGTAAAGATCTCGGGCCTGTCGGCGGCGATCGAAAAGCTGACGGACTTCACGGCATCGACGCGGCGCGACGAGAACAGCCCGCCGCGGCTGAAGGTCTTGCAGACGCCCTCCAGGGACAGCAGCGCGCTCATGCTGCAACTTCCTGTGCAACGGCATGACAGGCGACGCGGTGCCCCGGCAGCGGCTCCAGCACCGGCGGCACCAGCGTCTTGCACACATCCATCGCCACTGGGCAGCGCGGATGGAAGCGACAGCCGGGCGGCGGATCGGCAAGACTGGGGGGCGTGCCGTCGAGTCCCTTGCGCGGTGTGTCGTCGCCGATGCGCGGCAGGCTGGAAATCAGGTGCTTCGTGTAGGGGTGCAGCGGCGATGCAAAGACCTCTCGCGTCGGCGCCTCCTCGACCAGCCGGCCCGCATACATGATGCCGAGCCTGTCGGTGAGGTGGGCGTGAACCCCCATGTCGTGGGTGACGAACAGCACCGATGAGCCCATCTCGCGCTGGATGCCACGGATCATACCGAGCACGTCCTTCTGCACGACCACGTCGAGCGCCGTCGTCGGCTCGTCGGCAATGATGAAGTCGGGCCGGCAGATCGTTGCGAGCGCGATGGTGACGCGCTGGCGCATGCCGCCCGAGAGTTCGTGCGGGAATGCCGCCAGCACCGAGGGCTCCAGCCGCACGCGGGCGAGATGCTCCGTCACTGCGGCCTCGAAGGCGGAGGCTGAGCCGCCCATGTGCCGCCACGCAAAATCGCGGAACGTGCTGTGGATCCGCCGAAGCGGGTTCAGCACATTCATCGAGCCCTGCATGATGTAGGACAGATGCCGCCAGCGGATGCGCGCCACCTCGCCGGGCGGAGCGAGTTGCACACCATCATAGCCAGGCAAAAAATCGAACCGCACGCTGCCGCCCACCACCTCGAGTGGCGGCTTGATCACCCCGGCGATGGTTTTGATCAGGGTGGTCTTGCCGGAACTCGACTCGCCGGCCAGACCGTAAATCTCGTTGCGCCTGACATCGAACGTGACGCCGTCGACGGCGCGCACATCGCGGCTGACGCCGAAATAGCGCGAGCGGAAATGCGCCTGCAAGTCGGTTACCCGCACGACAGGCGCGGCGGCCGCGGGTGCATCGCCCTGCCGCCGGTGAGACAGGCTGGCGCTCATCGCGCACCGCCTCCGACCCGCGCCAGCCGGCTGCGCGGATCGATGTATTCATTCATCGACACAGCCAGCAAGAACAGGCCGACGAACGCCATGACGATGAATGCGACAGGGAAAACGATCCACCACCACACGCCAGCAACCATCGCGGTGTGCTGGTTGGCCCAGTAGATCATGCCGCCGACGGTGGGGGTGTTGATGTCGGTAAAGCCGAGCACCGACAGGGTCACCTCCAGCCCGATCGACCAGTTCATGTTGTTCATGGTGGTCGAGAAGACGATGGGCATGACGTAGGGCAAGTGCTCGCGTACCAGGATCTCCCGCGTGGTCATGCCCGAGAAGATGCTGGTCTGCGTGAACTCCCGCGTCTTCAGGCTCATGGCCACGGAGCGGATCAGCCGCGCGTCGTAGGCCCATCCGAGGCTCGCCATGATGACCGCCAGCAGCAGCCACGACATGGAGTCGCGCAGCACGAAGTAGAACAGGATCAGGATGGGGAAGAGCGGAATGACAATGAAGGTGTCGTTGATCGACATCAGCACCCGGTCGATCCAGCCGCCCTTGTAGCCCGACAGCAGGCCGATCACGAGCGCCAGAAGCCGCGACAGCAGCGCGACGACAAAGCCGAAGGCGAGTGTGTTGCGCAGCGCCAGCGTCAGTTGCCAGAACACGTCCTGCCCGCGCGACGTTGTGCCGAACCAGTAGGTCGCATTGGGCGGGACGTCGGGCGGGACGACATAGACGTCCATTGCCGGATAGGGAGCGAACGGCGACGCCAGCGCCATCGCCAGCACGATGGTGACGAGCACCAGCCCGATGCGGAACTCGACATTGTATTTCAACAGGTCGCGCAGGATCGTCAGCATCAGCCCACCTGCACGCGCGGATCGAGAAGCGGATAAATCAGGTCGATGGCCAGCACGCACACCGACACGGCCAGGATCGACACCGTGGTGACGCCCAATACCAGGCCGTAGTCGCCCGCATACACGGCATCGATGAGCAGGGTTCCCATGCCCGGATAGCCGAACACCTTCTCGGTGATGACCGCGCCATTGAAGATGCTGCCGATCGACATCGCCAGCCCGGTTACCTGCGGCACGAGCGCGTTGCGCATGACGTAGGACGACAGGATGCGCCGGCTGTCGACGCCGGCGACTTCGGCATAGACGACGTAGTCCTCGGTGACGATGTTCGATACCAGCGAGCGCATGCCAAGGAACCAGCTGCCGAGCCCGATCAAGATCAGCGACATCGCGGGCAGGATCGAGTGGCGGATGACGCTGGCGGCAAACTCCCACGTCCAGCCTTGGGGCAGATTCATGGCCGACCCGCCGCCGATGGGCAGCACCGGCCAGACGAAACCGAACAGCACCAGGAGCAGCAGGGCGACGATATAATAGGGGACCGGGTGCAGTCCCATCGCGACGATGCCCATCAGCTTCAGTGTCCGGCTTTTCTGGTAGTAGCCGGCAAGTCCGCCGAGAAGGTTGCCGAGCGCCCAGGTGATGAGCGTCGATACAATCAGCAGTCCGGCCGTCCAGGGCAGCGCACGGGCGATCAGCGCGGACACGGGGGCGGGAAAGGCCGACATCGATGGCCCGAAGTCACCGCGCAGAATGCGGCTCCAGAACGAACGGTATTGCTCCCACCACGTCCCCTTCAGGCCATAGAGCTCCTGCAGCGAGGTGCGCATCTGTTCGATGGCGTCGGGCGCCGTGTTGCCGAAGGAGGTGACCGCCGAGATCGACTGCTCCACCGGATCGATGGGCGTGGCATGGGTGATCACGTAGGCGAGGTTCACCCCGATGAAAACGACCACCACGAACTGGCCGAGACGCTTGGCGAGATAGGCGAAGTAGCCGCGCATGAGGCCTTCTGGATGTGGATGATCACGCCCCCCTGGCAGGGTAGGGCAAGGACGGCCGGGACATGCCCGGCCGTCGAGGAGGTCCGGCAGGGGCCAGCCCCGCAGGGCCAGCCCCGCAGGGCCGGCCTGGCGCGTCAGTTGCCGGTCGGCTTGATCTTCACGAACATGTAGCGGGAGTTGCCCCAGTTCGTGACAGGGTTTGCGTAGGGGTTCTCGAAAGTGGGCCAACCGGTCCAGTAGGTCTGGTCCATGGCGGTGAACACGTTGTACGCCATGAGCGGGATGATCGGCATCTCCCGCGTCATGAGCTTCACGTACTCCTTGCCGATCTCGATGCCCTTCGGGTCATCGAAGCTGATCGTCCGCGTCTGCTCGATGAGCTTGTCGAGTTCCGGGTTGGACCAGCGCTGCCAATTGCGCAGCGGCTGCGGCTTGCCTGGCTCGGACACGAACTGCGAGTGCCAGCTGTCCATGAAATAGGACAGGTCGTTGTGCCCGCCCCAGGTCTCGACGCTCCAGCCGATGAAGCTGTCGAAATCTCCTGCCGCGCGGCGCGTCAGCAGCGTGCCTTGGGCGACGTCGATCTTGGCGTCGATGCCGAAGTTTCGCCACTGCTGCACGATCATGGTGCCGGCGCGTGTCATCACCGGGCGCAGATCACCCTCGACCATCAGGCGCACCGAGAACGGCTTGCCATCGGGCGTCATCCACTGGGTGCCCTGCTTCTTGTAGCCGGCCTTCTCCAGCAGTTCGGTGGCAGCCTGCGGATCGGCCTTCCACCAGCCCGTCCCGAAGGAGCGCGAGATTTCGGCCGCGTCGGTGGGGATCTGGTCGCCCATGGATGGGCGCAGCATGTCGGCGATCTGCTTGCCGACCGTCGGGTCGTAGGGCTTGACCTTGCGCTTGCCGGTGTCGAGCTCGAAGTCCTTGAGCCACGCATCCATCGGCAAGTGATAGGCCTCGGGGTGAACGCCGGTTGGCGGCACCGCGATGGCGGAGATCGTCGCCGCGCCCCGATAGGAGGCCATCGAAACGGCCTTCACGTCGATGAGCATCGCGAGCGCCCAGCGCACGTCGCGGTTCTTGAAATTCTCGTTCTGCGTGTTGAAGATCACCGCCGGCAGCGTCGGATCCGGGTGTCCGTAGGGGAAGCCCTTGAACCAGGCTCGCGTTGCCTTGCTCTTGGCGAGAGTGAACATGCCCTCGGGAGCGATGTCGTGGATGACGTCGAGCTCATGGTTGAGCTGGGCGATGACGCGCTTGTCCGGTGGGCCGGGATCAACATAGGCGAGGTACTTGGGGGCTGGCTGGCCATAGCGGGCGACAGAGGAGCGCTGCCAATCCTCGCGGCGTTGCCAGATGTACCACTTGCCGTCGGGATCGAAGCTGTTGAGCACGTAGGCGCCCAACGAGACAGGCTTATTGAAGTCGAACTTCAGCGGATCCTCGACCTTCTCGAAGATGTGTTTGGGGAGGATCCAGATGCCCGCCCACCGCACCGTAAAATTGGTGTGGAAGCGCGAATTGGGCTTCTTCAGCTTGAAGATCACGGTCTCGGCATCCGGAGCCTCGACGGAGGCAACGTTGCTGCCGAGCACGGCGGAAAACCGCATCGCCGGATTCTTGATCTGGATGTCGACGGTCGCCTTGACGTCGGCAGAGCTGAACTCGACCCCGTCGCTCCAGAAGATGCCCCTGCGCAGCTTCACCCGCATTTCGGTGAAGTCGGCGTTGTAGACCGGCTTGTCCGCCGCCAGAGAGTTGTCCCAGGCGCCGTCTATGCCCTTCTCGGGGTCGATGTACCAGAGCGTATCCAGGGCATTCTGCTGCAGGCCGTTCGACTGGCTGCCGGCATTGATCGCCCAGATATTGAACCAGCCGGCATTCTTGATCGTCCCCTCGGGGTTCTCGAGGATGACAAGTTCCTTGCGGGGAATGTTCTGGGGAATTCCCTGGGCGCCCGCCGGGGCGAACGCCGCCGCCAAGGGCATCAGAATGCACGCAGTCAACAGCACCGCACGAATGCGTTTCATCGTTTCCTCCTGGCCACCCGTGCCTTCGGCACGCGCTTTGGAAAGATGTTAGTCCCCGTCCAACAGGATCACAACGCGGTATCGGATTAATACCCGAACATACGGTTTAGATGACACCGAACCCGAGGCACGCCGGCGCCTCAGCCCAGATTGTCGCGCATGAAGATCTCTATGCGGATGCGCTCCTGCTCCGGGTAGATGGCCTGGCCCGAGCACTGGGCCAGGAGGATACGAGCGGCCGAGCGGGCCTCATGACCGGGGTCCTGGTTGATGACCGCCTCGACGGTGCCATCGAGCAGGAGCTTCCGCGTGTCGGACGTCAGCTCGTGGGCGATCCAGGCGATGTCGCCTGCCCGGCCGGCAGCCCTGAGTGCATCAGCCACGCCGTCATTGCCTGCGCCGGCATTGTAGAGGCCGACAAGGTCGGAATGCTCGGCCAGCAAGGCTTCGACGAGGGCACGGTTGCGGGCTCCGTCGTCGCGCCCTTCCAGCGGCGGCAAGGTAAGCAGATGGGGAAACTCAGCCGTCATGACCTGGCGGAACCCGTAGAAGCGTTCGGCATGGTCGCGAAGCGAAAGTGATCCGGTGACGATTCCAACGGTGCCTTTGCGGCCGCGCAGAAATCGACCCAACAACGAGCCGGCGGTCCGGCCGGCAGCCGGATTGTCGATGCCGACATAGTGATTGCGGCGCGAGCCCGGCACGTCGGACACGAGCGTCACGACATTGACGCCACGGTCGACGAGTTCATCGAGCGCGGCACGCACGCGAACGTCGTCGAGTGCCACGACTGCGACACCGTCGTAGACTATGGGCAGGGTACGGAGTGCGTCCGCCAGCCGCACCGGATCGAAAACATCCACCTGTCTGATATCGATGTAGCCGTTCTGATGTGACAGCCAGTCAGATGCCTTTTCAACCTGATCGGAGAGGTTGGCCATGAAGCTGTTGGCATTGGCCGGCAGCAGGAATGCCAGCCGGTAGCTGCGGCTGTTCGCCACCGACATGGCCAGAGCATGCGAGCGATAGCCTAGCTTGCCGATCGCGGCCTCGACGCGCCGCACCGTCTTGTCCCGCACACCCTCACGGCCGTTCACAACCCTGTCGGCCGTCGCCACCGAGACCCCGGCCTCGATGGCAACGTCCTTGAGGGTGGCCCGGCGGGACGTGCGCAGGTCCGTCATCGGTTCAGCGCGCGGCCCACAGCATGCCGCGGATCATCAGCGTCTGGATGTCCGGCACGTCGAGTTCGTAGGCCCGGTGGCCGAGCGACGAGTAGAACACACGACCTGCTCCATACTTTTTCTTCCAGACAACCGGCATGACAACCCCGCCGATCCATGACGCATGCTCATCCGAGAAGGTCGTCGTTGCCAGAACCTCGTTGGCCGGGTCCACATGCATGTAGTACTGCTCCGAGCGATGCTCGAAGCTCTCGATGCCGGCCATGATCGGATCATCCGGCCGGGTCACGTCGACCGTGTAGTCGATCAGGTTGCCCGGATGGGCGACCCACTGACCGCCACACATGAACTGGTAGTCGACCGAGTCGCGGAACGCATCGCACATCCCGCCATGGTGGCCTGCCAGCCCCACGCCCGACCGCACCGCTTCGCACAGAGCAAGCGCCTCGGGCTTCTCGATCTTCGACATGGTGTAGATCGGCACGATCAGCGACATGTCCCTGATCGCGGGGTCGAGGAACACGTCGGTGCTGGTCTCAACCCGGACGTCGAACCCCTCGCGCTTCAGCCAGCCCCGGATCATCGAGGCACACAAATCGGGGTCATGGCCCTGCCATCCACCCCAGACGATCATCGCGGTCCGCATGGTCATGTCCTGTTCAATCCATCTGGCCGGTAGGCATGCCGACCGGTACCATCGCCGGACGGTCGACTGTGGTTTCGAGTCTGACGCGGCGCCCCTCGTTCGACGAGACCTGGAAGGCCTCCATGGCCTCCAGCGCGTGCAGCGCGAGAGCACCACTGGCGCGGTGCGGACGGCCTGCCTGAATCGCCGCGGCCATGTCGGCGACACCGATCGAGCGGAATTCGCCTTCGGCATGGCCATGGGTCAGCGGCCTGCTTTCGAAGTCCCCGCCGACTGCGGCGACCATCACCTCGCCGCCGAACCTGTTGGGATCAGGCACGAGGATGCTGCCCTTGGTGCCGTAGATTTCGATAGGCGTATGGCGATGCTTGGGCACGTCGAAGCTCATCGTGATCGTCACCACCGCCCCGGAGGCGAACTCAAGCATACCTGTCACATGGGTGGCGACCTCGACGGGGATCAGCGTCCCGTTCATAGGCTCGCTGGTCACGAGGCGCTCCTTGCGCGGCATCGTCGCCGAACCCATCACCGAGGCGATCGGGCCCAGGAGCTGGATCAGGTTGGTGATGTAGTAGGGGCCCATGTCGAGCATCGGTCCGCCGCCGCGCAGGTAATAAAATCCGGGCGCCGGGTGCCAGCGCTCATGCCCCGGGCACATGAAGACGGCCGAGCCCGCAACGGGCGTGCCGATAGCGCCGTCATCGATCAGCTTGCGGGCGGTCTGGTGCCCGCCGCCCAGGAACGTGTCGGGGGCGCAGCCGACGCGCAGGTGCTTTTGAGCCGCAAGGTCCATCACCTTGCGGGCTTCGGCGACGTTGACGCCGAGAGGCTTCTCGGAGTGAACGTGCTTGCCGGCATTGAGCACAGCGAGGCTGACATCGGTGTGTCCCAGCGGGACTGTCAGGTTGACGACGATCTCGATGTCGTCGCGCCGCAGCAGTTGGTCCACCCGCATGGCCGGGACACCGAACTCCTTGCCGCGAAGCTCGGCAGGGGCCTGGCGCATATCGGCCACGGCGCGCAGTTCGATATTTGGGAACTGCTGCATCGCGACCATGTATTTCTGGCTGATATTGCCGCAGCCGATGACGCCGATACCCGTCTTGACCATTCGATGCTCCAGTTCAGTCCGGTTCTGTTAAGGGCGCCGTTGCCGCCTCAGCCCTTCACCGCGCCGGCGGTCAGACCGGCGACGATGTGCTTCTGGGCGAGGAGAAACAGCAGGATGGTGGGCAGGATGGTGAGCGTGATGAACGCCAGGATCAGGTTCCATTCGGACGAGTATTCGCCCTGGTAGACCATGATGCCCAGCGGCCATGGATAGAGCGCATCGGAGTTCAGCATCACCAGCGGGATGAGGTACGCGTTCCAGCTCTGGACGAACGCGATGGTGCCGACGGTGGCCAGGATCGGCCGCGACAGCGGCAACGTGACATAGCGAAAATAGTTGATGTAGCTGCAGCCGTCGACGAGCGCTGCCTCCAGCAACTCCTGCGGCAGGTCGCGGAAGAAGCGGCGCAGCAGCAGCACGCTCATCGCCAAGGAGAACGCGACCTGCGGCAGCACCACGCCCAAATAGCTGTCGAGCAAACCAAGGTCGCGCACCCTGATGAACAGCGGCAGAATTGCCGTCGCCGCCGGGAACAGCAGCCCCATGGTGATGTAGTTGAGCAGCATGTCGCTGCCGTAGAACCGGATATGGGCGAACACGAACGCAGCCATCGACGCCACGATCAGCGACAGCGCTACCGTCATGGTCGAAATGATCAGCGAGTTCTTGAGCAGGGTCCAGTAGCGTGCCGACAGCAGAATGTCGGTGTAGTTGCTCCATTCCCAGACTTGCGGCAGGCCAAACGGATTGGTGCGCAGCTCGCCCAGCGACTTGAACCCGCCCAGCACCGTCGCCAGCAGTGGCGTGGCGACGAACACCGCGACCACGGTGAGGAACAGCACCTTGTAGAGCGCCAGCGGGTCGAAGGCGCTGTGGCGCAGCGTGGAGCTGTCACTCATCGCGCATGAACCAGCGCTTGTAGGTGAACGCGAAGGTGACGCAGATCACGAACAGGATCACACCCACGGCGCTGCCGAAGCCGACGCGCATGCGCGTCACCCCGAACGTGTAGAGGAAACTCACCATGGTCTGGGACGAGTCCGCCGGCCCGCCACGCGTCAGCGGCATCACCAGGTCGAACAACTGCAATGAACCGACCACCGCAAAGAACGCCGACAGGCGGATCGTCGGATAGAGCAGCGGGATGATCACGTACCGGATCGTCTGGGCGCGCGACGCGCCGTCGATGCGTGCGGCCTCGATCAGGTTGCGATCCATGCCCTGCAGGGCGGCGATGAACAGCATCATGTGGAAGCCGAAATACTTCCACACGATGACAATCAGGATCGCCAGCATCGAGGTTTGTGGGCTGGCGAGCAGGTGCGGTGCCTCGGCTCCGAAGGTGCGCCAGATCGCCGCCAGCAAGCCGTATTCGCCGTCATACACGAAGCTGAAGATGAGCCCCGTGGCGATTTCCGCCAGGATGTAGGGCATGAAGAACAGCATGCGCAGGACGACCGCGCCCCGGAAGCGCTCGGCCAGCAGGATGGCCAGTGTCAGGGCCAGCGGCAGCTGCACCAGCAGCGAAACCGCGATGATCAGCATGTTGTTGCGGAAGGCGAGCCCGAAGGCCCGCGTCTCGAAGACAAACCGGTAGTTGTCGAGACCGATCCAGTTCTTGGGCGATCCAAATCCGTTCCAGTTGAAGCCCGAATACCAGGCGGCCTCAATGATCGGCATCACGACGAAGATGGAGAACAGAAGGATTGCGGGGGGCAGAAACAGCAGGACGGCCGTCAGCTTTCCCGACTGGGCCGGGCGACGGGAGACGAGAGCGGCCACAGTTCCCTCCCCGCCTCTGGCTGGAGCCACGCAACTGAAAAGGGCGGGGGGCAGCCCCCCGCCCGTTCGGTATCAGTTACCCTGCTTGTACGCGTCCTGGATGGCCTTGGCCGCCTGCTGGGGTGTCATCGACCCACCCGCAAGTTCGGTCGTGGCATCGTTGACAACGCGACCGACATTGGGGCCGAGATCCTGATCATAGAAATTCTGGTGGTATTTCGACTTCGCCAGGTTTTGGGCAATATTGCGCATGAATGCGCTGGCTAGGCCCTCGTCGGCTCCCTTGTAGGTCGGAACAAGGAAATTCCCGGCCGCAAGGCGCTTTTGTACCTCTGGTGAGACAAAGTGCTTGACGAAAGCAGCGGCTTCCTTTGGCGCGCCCTTGGTCACCAGCCAGCCATTGATGCCGCCGAGCGTGTCCGTGGGGTCGCCCTTGCCGCCGGGAACGGTCGGGAAATCGAACCAGGCGATGTTGTCATCGCTGATCCCCTTCTTGTCCGCCGATAGCGCCTTCTGTGAGTGATAGAATGAACTGATCGCGAGGATCATCGCGGCCTTGCCGTCGCCGAAGGAGCCAACCGCCTGAGGATTCTTGAAACCCAGGAAGCCGGTTTGGAACGGCTGGAGGTCGACCAGCTGCTTGAACAGCTCACCGGATTTCAGGAACGTCTCGCCGGCGAAGCCGCCGTTCTCGCCTTTCAGCGCGGCCTCGAAGCCAGCCTTGCCGCCGAGGCGGACGGCGAGGTTCGTCCAATAGAAGTGCAGGGGCCACTTGTCCGCGCCGCCGACCACGATCGGCGTGATGCCGGCCGCCTTCAGCTTTTTCACGGCATCGAGCAGATCATCCCAGGTCTTTACCTTGGAGGGATCGACGCCACCCTTGGCCATCAGCTCCTTGTTGACCATGAAGCCGACCTGGGACTGTGCGTGCGACACGCCGTAGATCTTGCCGTCGACCGTGAACGCCGCCACTGCCGCCGGGGCAAGGTTGTCCTTGTAGCCCTGCATCGCTGGTGTCAGGTCCTCGAGGACACCGGCATCGACCTGCGCTCGCAGCACGCCACCGGCCCAGCTGTAGATGATATGGGGGCGGTCCTTGGACTGCAGGATGGTGGGCAGCTTGGCCTTGTAGGCCTCATTTTCCAGGAACTGCATCTCGATCTTGGTACCGGGATTCTTGGCTTCGAAATCCCGTGCCACCTCCTCCCAGATTTTCACCTGGTTGGGGTTCACCTCGATGTGCAGCCACTTCACCGTTGTCTGTGCCGTGACCGAGCCGGCTGTCAGCAACAGACCGACGGCCGCCACGGCGGCCTTCTTCAACATGCCCATCTGCGTTCTCCCACCTGATGGCGTGCCCCCATCTGGGCCGCAGCTTATTCAAGCGAATGAGGTTTACAACTCAAAAAATGATGGAAAAATTTCAAATCATTGGCTTAGATCCGTCAGGATCGACAGCGGAGGGCAGCGGATCATGACAGCCGGCGCAATCTACCCGGACCTTCGGGACAAGGTCGTCCTGGTCACCGGGGGTGGCTCGGGCATCGGCGCGGCCATCGTCAGGCGTTTTGCCGGACAAGGCGCCCGGACAGCCCTGATTGACATCCAGGCCGACCTGTCCCGCGCGCTTGCCGGGGAACTCGCAGCGGCGGGCGCTGCCGTACATTTCGAGCATGCCGACCTGACCGACATCACCGCGCTCCGGACCGCGATTGCGCGGGTCGGTGAACGGTTCGGCCCGGTCGAGATCCTGATCAACAACGCCGCCCATGACGAGCGCCACGCCACACTGGAGGTGACGCCCGAGTACTGGGACGAACGCATCGCCGTGAACCTGAAGCATCAGTTCTTCGCGGCGCAGTCCGTGTTGCCGGACATGATGCAGCGCCGCTCCGGCGCAATCATCAACTTCGGGTCGACCTCGTGGATGGTCGGCCAGGGGGGCATGGCCGCCTATACGGCGGCCAAGTCAGCCGTTCTCGGGCTGACACGGTCACTCGCGCGTGACTTCGGCTCCTACAACATCCGCGTCAACGCCATCGCCCCCGGCTGGATTATGACCGAGCGCCAGAAGTCACTCTGGCTGACGCCAGAGAGCGAGCGCGAGCTGATGACACGGCAATGCCTGAAACGGCAGCTCGTGCCTGACGAAGTCGCCCGGGTCACCCTGTTCCTGGCGTCGGAAGAAGCCAGCGCCTGCACCAACCAGCACTATGTCGTGGACGGCGGCTGGACCTGACACGCAGTCAATCCAACCTCTGGCCTCCGGTTCTTTGACAGCTCCGCCATCAAGGGCTGAAACTGAAAACTGATAAAAAAACGGGAGAATGCAAAGCCGAGGCCGAACTGGCAGGGAAAGCTCCGCACGGGCTGCTCCTCACCAGCTCGTTTGACGGCCTGACGGCCCTGCTGGGGTTGATGGTCGCAATCGCTGGCTTTTACCCCGTCTTTCAGGTCCTCGTCAGGCTGTTTTGGAACGGCCATGACCCGTATTGGTTCTCGACTGGCCAGCGGCTGGAACTCGCCGAACAATTGAAGTCGCGCTTCACGCGCTGTCGATGAGTGGCAATTTGGCCTCTTGGCTGGCGCTGCATTGGCGCTCCACACAGAACATGCGATGCCGACGACGATTGTCGATCAAGCCTTCCTGGACGAGATTTTCGCGAGCGCCCGTTCCGCCTCCTCTGGGTACGAA
>JBMOJG010000002.1:0-16543 GCA_049316925.1 Alsobacter sp.
TGAAGAACACGTTCCGCTTCGCACCGGGCTTCGGCATCGTCTCGACCCAGGCGCTCGACAATCTGGTCAAGCTCAACGAGGCCGCCGGCAAGCCCTGCAAGACCGTCGTGCTGGTGCATGAGGACGGGCTGTTCGGCTCGGGCCTCGCCAAGCTGCTGCAGACCGAGCTGCCCAAGCGCGGATTCGAGGTCATCGACACGCTGTCGCACCCGACCCCGGCCCGCGACATGTCGAACCTCGCGCTGCAGATCCGGGCGAAGAACCCCGACCTCGTGATCCCGTCCAGCTACTATGGCGAGTTCGTTCTGCTAGCCCGCACGATGCAGCAGCAGCGTGTGCGCCCGAAGGCGATCTATGCGGTGCTCAACGGCGCAGCCTCGAACTTCCGCTTCGTCAAGGAGTTCCCGGAAGCCGCGCAGTACGTGCTCGACACCAACCACTGGTACGATCCGCGCAACGCCACGGCGATCGCCCTCAAGAAGGAGGTCGACGGCCAGGGCAAGTTCTTCACCTACAATGTCGCGCTGAACTACTCGGCCGTGCTGCTGCTGGCGGACGCCATCGAGCGTGCCGGCTCGGCCGACCGGGCGAAGATCATCGCCGCGCTGGAGACCTCGACCTTTGCCGGCCACATCATGCCGTACGGGCCGACGAAGTTTGTCAACGGCCAGAACATGGGCGCGGCGCCGGTCAACACCCAGGTCCAGAACGGCGACATCAAGGTGATCTTCCCGGACGCCTTCGCCGACGCCAAGCCGGTGTGCCCCGTCCCGGCCTGATCGAGCCGCCTTTTGGCCGGCCGCCGTCCTCCCGGGCGGCGGCCGGTTCCGTCCGCCCCCGAAGGACCGACGCGCCGCCATGTTCGCGCCAGAGATCGTGATTGCCGCCGTGCTCAACGGCCTGATGACCGGTGCGGTCTACGCGCTGGTGTCGGTGGCGCTGACGCTCGTCTATGGCGTGCTGCACATCATCAATTTCGCCCACGGGGCGACGCTGACGGCGGCGATGTTCGCGGCGTATTTCGCCCACCGGGCCGGGGTCGATCCGCTGCTCGCCGCGGCACCGCTGGCCTTGGTGTTCTATGGCCTCGGCTATGGCGTGCAGCGCTTCATCATCGGGCCGGCGAGCCATGGCGAGGACCGCAACATCCTGCTGGTGACGCTCGGCCTGTCGATCATCATCGAGAACCTGCTGCTGGCCGCCTTCCGCTCCGACACGCGCAGCATCGACGTGCCGTATGGCTTCTCGACCCTCGACCTCGGCTTTGTGTTCCTGCCGCTGCCGCGGGTGATCGCCTTCGTGGTGACCTGCGTGGTGGCGCTGCTGCTGTGGGGACTGCTGACGCGCACCGACACCGGCAAAGCCATCCGAGCCGTCGCCCGCGAGAAGCTCGGGGCGGCGCTGGTCGGCATCGATGTCACGCACATCTATGCGGTGACCTTCGGCATCGGCGCCGCCTGCCTGGCGGTGGCCGCCTGCCTGCTGCTGCCGAGCTACTACGTCAATCCGCGGGTCGGCAATGCCTATGTGCTGGTCGCCTTCACGGTGGTGGTGCTCGGCGGCATGGGCTCGGTGCCGGGCGCCATGCTGGGCGGCCTGCTGATCGGCGTCGTCGAGAGCCTGTCGGGCCTGTATTTCGGCGAAAGCCTCGGCCAGCTCGGCATCTTCCTGATCTTCATCCTGGTGCTGCTGGTGAAGCCGACAGGCCTGTTCGGGGCGCGGGCATGAGCGGGTCCGGCCGTCTCGTCGCCTATGGGCCGATCCTCGCCGTGGCGGCGGCGCTTGCCCTGGTGCCGCTGCTGACCGGCTCCAACACCGTGCTCAACGCCATGGTGACGGCGCTGCTGATCGGGCTGGCCGGCCAGGGCTGGAACATTCTGGGCGGCTATGGCGGCCAGTTTTCGTTCGGCCATGCGGCGTTTTTCGGCACGGGCGCCTATGCGACCGCGATCCTGCAGGCGCGCTACGGCGTCAACGCCTGGGCGGCCTTCGCGGCGGCGGTGGCGCTGGGCAGCCTCGCCGGGCTGGTGATCGGCTTCCTGTCGTTCCGTTCGGGCCTGCGCGGCTCCTATTTCGCGCTGGTGACGCTCGCTTTCGCCGAAGTCTTCCGGATCATCGCCAACGCGGCACCGATCACCGGCGGCGCCGCTGGAACGCTGATCCGTCTCGATGTGCGGCCGGAGAACTTCCAGTTCGCCAGCCGCGCCGTGTTCTACTGGATCGTTCTCGCCCTAGTAGTGGGCGTGCTCATCCTCACGCGGATGATCGAGCGTAACCGCTTCGGCGCCTGGCTGGTGGCGATCCGCGAGAACGAGGATGCGGCGCGGGCGCTGGGCGTCGATACTCTTGCGGTCAAGCTGCAGGCGATCGGGCTGTCGGCCGCCATCACGGCGGCGGCTGGCGCGTTCTACGCCCAGTATTTCCTGTTCGTGGATTCGAGCATCGCCTACGGCACCTGGATCTCTGTGGAGGCGCTGCTGGTGCCGATCATCGGTGGGCTGGGGACCGTGTTCGGGCCGCTGGTCGGCGCGCTGGCCCTGCACGGGCTGGCGGAGGTGACCCGCCTCGTGGCTGGACGCATCCCCGGGATCGACCTGGCGCTCTACGGCACGCTGCTGGTGCTGGTCATCGCTTTCGCGCCGCAGGGTATCCAGGGGCTCGTCCGGCGCCTTGGTGCCGGCCTTGGGGTGGCGCGGCGATGAGCGCTCCCCTGCTCGCGGTCGAGGCCGCCACCAAGCGCTTCGGCGGCCTCACCGCCGTCGACGCCGCGTCGCTGACGGTCGAGCGCGGGTCGATTACCGGGCTGATCGGCCCCAACGGCGCCGGCAAGACCACGCTGTTCACTTTGATCTCGGGGTTCGAGCAGCCAAGTGCCGGGCGGATCCTGTTCGAGGGCGCCGACATCGCCGGGCTGCCGCCGCATGAGCGGGCGCGGCGGGGCATCGCCCGGACCTTCCAGATCGTGCAGCCCTTTGCCGGCCTCACGGTGCGCGAGAACATCGCCGTCGGCGCGCATCTCCGGTTGCGGGATCGCGACGCCGCTCTGGCCGAGGCTGAACGGGTCGCCGCGATGGTGGGGCTCGGCGAGCGGCTCGACGCGCCGGCGTCCGGGCTCACGGTTGCGGGCCGCAAGCGGCTGGAACTCGCCCGGGCGCTGGCAACGCGGCCCGTGCTGCTGCTGCTCGACGAGGTGCTGGCAGGGCTGAACCCGTCCGAGGTGCGCGACATCGTGCCGGTGGTGCGGGCGATCCGTGACGGCGGCGTCACCATCCTGATGGTCGAGCACGTGATGCAGGCGGTGATGAGCCTGTGCGACACGGTGCATGTGCTGGCGCAGGGGCGGATCATCGCCGCCGGCCCGCCGGCCGTGGTCACCGCCAACCCCATCGTGATCGAGGCCTATCTCGGCCACGGCGCTGCGAAGCGGCTGGCCCGGGGAGGCGCGCATGGCTGAGCCGCTGCTCGCCGTGTCCGGGCTCGTCGCCGGCTACGGCGCCACGCAGGTGCTGCGCGGCATCGACCTCTTTGTTGAGGCCGGCGAGATCGTCGCCGTGCTGGGAGCGAACGGCGTCGGCAAGACGACGCTGAACAAGGCGCTCTCGGGCGTCGTGCGGGCGCAGGCCGGACAGATCGTGTTCGGCGGGATGCAGATCGACGGGCTGGCGCCGCCACAGATCGTCGCCGCCGGGCTGGTACACGTTCCTGAGGGTCGCAAGATCTTTCCCGACATGAGCGTGCGGGAGAATCTCGAGCTCGGCAGCTACCGCCGCGGGCGCGGCAACCGGGCCGCCACGCTCGAGCGGGTGTTTGACATCTTTCCGCGGCTGCGCGAGCGCCACCGACAGGCGGCGGGAACACTGTCGGGCGGTGAGCAGCAGATGCTGGCGATCGGCCGCGGGCTGATGGGCGAGCCGCGGCTGCTGGTGCTCGACGAGCCATCGCTCGGGCTGTCGCCGCTGCTGGTCGAGGAGCTGTTCGCGCTGGTGAGCCGCCTCAACGCCGAGGGGCTGACCATCCTGCTGGTCGAGCAGAACGTGGTGCAGTCGCTGGAGCTGGCGACGCGGGCGCATGTGCTGGAGAACGGCAGCATCGTGCTGTCGGGAACCGGTGCCGAGCTCGCCGCCAATCCGGCCCTCGAAAAAGCCTATCTGGGAGTGTGACATGACCGCGTCCGCCACCGCCCTCCCCGCCTCGCCGGCCTGGCTCGACCGCTGGGCGGCGTTCGCGTCCAGCCTGCAGTTCGGGGATCTTCCCGCCGTAGTCTTGGCGCGTAGCCGTCAGGTCCTGTTCGACAGCGTCGGCGCCATCGCGGCGGGCGCCCAGGAGGCCGAGACCCGGGCGCTGACCGAGAGGCTGGCGGCGCTGGGCGGGACCGGCGGCTTCGCCGCGCCGGTGATCGGCGCGCACCGGCGCCTGCCGGCCGGGACGGCGGCGTTCCTCAACGGCACGGCCGGCACGATGCTGGAGATCGACGAGGGCAACCAGTTCGCCCGCGGCCATCCGGGCATCCATGTGGTGCCGGCGGCACTTGCCGCCGCCGAGCGGCTCGGCTCCAGCGGCGCCGACCTGATCGTAGCGCTGGCGCTGGGCTACGAGATCGGTGCCCGCATCGGCATCGCCGGCAAGATCCTGGTGACGATGCACCCGCACGGCACCTGGGGCACGGTGGGCGCCGCAGTGGCGGTGGCGAAGCTCAACGGCGCTTCGCCCGACCGGATGCGCGAGGTCATCAACCTCGCCTCGACGCTCGGGCTTGCCACCAGCCGGCGGACGATGCTGGAGGGCGGCACAGTCCGCAACAGCTTCGCCGGCTTTTCCAACGAGATCGGTCTGCGCGTCTGGGAAATGGCCGAGGCAGGCTTCGTCGGCGAGGCCGACGGCATCGGCACCGTCTACGGCACCGTGATCGCCACGGATTTCCAGCCCGACGCGATGGTCGAGGACCTGGGGTCACGCTGGGAGATCGCTCGCAACTATTTCAAGCGCCATGCCGCCTGTCGGTACAACCATGGCGCGCTGGATGCTCTCAGCACGATCGTGACCCGCGCCGGCGGGCAGATTGCCGCCAATGCAGTCGAGCGGATCGAGGTCGACACCTATGTGTGGGCCGCCCAGCTGAGCGGCCAGGAGCCGCGCAACATGCTGGCGGCAAAGTTCTCGCTGCCGTTCTCGCTGGCGACTTTCCTGGTCAATGGCGGGGCGACGGTCGAGGCCTTCCGCGATGTGGCGCGGGCCGACGCGGTGACGCGGGACCTGGCGCGACGCATCATGGTCCGCGAGGATCCGGCGCTCACCGCCAAGCTGCCGGGCCTGCGGCCTGCACGGGTGCGGGTGACCCTCGTCGACGGGCGCGTGCTCGCGGCCGAGGCGCTGACCAACCGCGGCGACACGGAAGATCCCTACACGGACGACGAGATCGCCGCGAAATTCCGCGACGTCGCCGGTCCGGTCTGGGGCGCAGCCCATGCGGAGCGGGTGCTGGCTGCGACGCTCGCCCTCGACACGGCCCCGGACATCCGGCCCTACGCGGCCCTGCTGGCGGAATGACCATGCCCGACTCGCCCCAGACCCATCCCGACCTGCGCGCCCGCCTGGCCCAGCCTCCCATTGTCGTGGCGCCGGGGGTCTACGATGCACTGACAGCCTCGCTCGCGGCCACGGCAGGCTTCGAGGCGCTGTACCTGTCGGGTGCGGCGATCGCCTACACGCGGCTCGGGCGACCGGACATTGGCCTCGTCTCGATGGCCGAGGTCGTCGACGTGCTGTCGATGGTGTGCGAGCGGGTCGGCACGCCGGTGATCGTCGATGCCGACACCGGCTATGGCAACGCGCTCAACGTGCAGCGCACCGTGCAGCTGTTCGAGCGCGCCGGCGCGGCGGCGATCCAGATCGAGGACCAGACCTTTCCCAAGCGCTGCGGCCACCTCGCCGACAAGGGCGTCGTGCCCGTCGGCGAAATGACCGGCAAGATCCGGGCGGCGGTCGACGCGCGGCGCAGCAGCGCCACGCTGATCGTCGCGCGGACGGACGCGGTCGCCGTCGAGGGCTTCCAGCCGGCCATCGACCGGGCCCTGCAGTATCGAGAGGCCGGCGCCGACCTGCTGTTCGTCGAGGCGCCGCGCAGCCGCGACCAGCTCGCCGCGCTGACGGCAGCGCTCGGTGGATCCGTGCCGCTGATGGCCAACATGGTCGAGGGTGGCCAGACGCCGGTGCTGCCGGCGACGGAGCTTCAGGCGCTGGGCTTTGCACTGGTGATCTTCCCCGGCGCTATCGTCCGCGCCCTCGCCTGGCAGGCGCAGGCCTTCTATGGCGCGCTGCATCGCGACGGTACCACAGACGCGTTCCGCGACAGGATGTTCGACTTCGAGGCCATCAACGGGATCGTCGGCACCACCGCCCTGCTGGAAAAGGGGCGCCGCTACGAGGACCAGGGGGCATGAGCGCGCCGGTGCTAGACCCCGTCACGCTCGCGGTCCTCAAGGGCCGGCTGGAACAGATCGCCGACGAGATGGACGCGACGCTCTACCGCTCGGCGTTCAACCCGATCATCGCCGAGGCGCGCGATGCCTGCCACGGGCTCTACCATGCTGTGACCGGCGCCACGCTGGTGCAGGGCACCACCGGCCTGCCGATCTTCGTCGGCGCCATGGCGTTCGCCGTAAAGGCGGTGATCGACAAGGTCGCGGCCGAGGGCGGGCTGGAGCCCGGCGACACGTTCCTGTTCAACGATCCATATGACGGCGGCACCCACCTGAACGATTTCCGGCTGGTGCGGCCGGTGTTCCGCGACGGGGCGGTGTTCTGCTGGATCGCCTCGGTCGGGCACTGGCTCGACATCGGCGGCAATGTGCCGGGCGGGTTCAACGCGCGGGCGACCGAGAGCTTCCAGGAGGGCGTGCGCATTCCGCCCGTCAAGCTGATCGCCGCCGGGCGTATGAACACCGATATCCTCGCCATCCTGGCGGCCAACAGCCGGGTGCCGGCCTCCAACCACGGCGACCTCAACGGCCAGCTCAATGCGCTCGACCTCGGCGAGCGGCGGCTCGGCGCGCTGCTCGACGAGTATGGCGACGCCACCGTCCGCACGGCGCTGGACGCCTTCACGGCCCGCGCCGAGGCGCTGATGCGCCAGACGCTGACGGGCCTGCCGGATGGCACCGTGAGCTTCGAGGACTTCCTCGACAATGACGGCGTCACCGACGTGCCGCTGCGGATCGCGCTCGACCTGACGATCGCCGGCGACCGCATGACGCTCGACTTCTCGCGGTCGGCGCCGCCCTGCGCCGGACCGCTCAACATCGCGCGCTCGACCGCGGTGGCGTGTTGCTACGTGGCGCTCAAACATGTCTTCACCGGCGTGCCGGCCAATGCCGGCTGTCTGGCGCCGATCAGCTTCGTGATCCCCGACACGACGCTGCTCGGCGTCAGCGCGCCGCGCCCGGTGGGCGGCTACACCGAGACGATCCTGCGGGTGATCGGCGTGGTGTTCGGCGCGCTGGCGAAGATCATGCCCGGCCAGGCGACGGCGGCGCCGTTTGGCACCATCAACGCGCTGTCGATGGCGGGTCACCGCGACGACGGCTCGCGCTACGTGATGTTCTCGTTCTTTGGAGGCGGGCTCGGCGGCAATCCGGAGAGCGACGGGCTGAACCACGGCAACAACCCGATCTCGATGGCAACCATCCCGCCGGCCGAGATCCTGGAGGCGTCCTACCCGGTGATGTTCACCCAGTGGGCGCTGCGCCCCGACAGCGCCGGTGCAGGCCTGCACCGCGGCGGCCTCGGAGCTATCTACGAGATTGAATCGCTGGCGAAGAGCGGCGCCAACGTGTTCCTGCTCGGCGAGCGCGGCCGTTTCGCACCGTTCGGCGTCGAGGGCGGTGGCCCGGCGGCGCTGAACACGTTCGCCTGGGAGACCGGCAACGGCTGGGCGTCACCGCCACTGGCCTCGAAGATCACCGACGTCACCATCCGCCAGGGCCAGCGCGTGCGGCTGGAGACCCCCGGCGGCGGCGGGCATGGCGATCCTCTGGCGCGGGCGCCCGAGCGCGTCGCCCGCGACGTGCGGCTGGGCTACCTCTCCGCTCCGGCGGCGGAGCGGGACTATGCGGTGGCGGTCGATGCCGATGGCACGCTTGATCCGGATGGCACGACACGCCTGCGCGCCTCGCGTGGCGGGAGGCTCGCATGAGCGGCCCGGGCAGCCTCGTCGGCGTCGATGTCGGCGGCACCTTCACGGATCTGTTCTGGTTCGATGCGACGACGCGGCGCTTCGCCACCGCCAAGGTGCCGTCGAACCGCGGCGACGAGGCAGTCGGCTTCCTCGCCGGGCTGGAGCGTTTCGGCCCCGTCAGCGACCTCGGCTCGATCGTGCATGGCACCACCGTCGGCACCAACGCGCTGCTCGAGCGCAAGGGCGCGCGCATCGGCGTGATCACCACGCCGGGCTTTCGCGACGTGCTGGAGATGCGGCGGCGCGACCGGCGCCACACTTGGGGGTTGTGGGGCGACTTCACTCCCATCGCCGACCGCGACATGCGCGTCGAGGTGGCCGAGCGGACGCTGGCAGACGGGACGATCCGCACCGCCGTGGACCCGACGGAGGTACAGGCGGCGGCGCGGGCGCTGCTGGCCAAGGGCGCGCAGGCGCTGGCGATCGTCTTCATCAACGCCTTTGCCAACCCGGCCAACGAGCGCGCGGCCTCGGCCGCCGCCCGCGCGGTCTGGCCGAACGCCCATGTGGCGGCATCGGCCGAGATCCTGCCGGAGATCCGCGAGTTCGAGCGCGCGTCGACGACGGCGCTGAACGCCTATCTGCAGCCGGTGGTCGGCAGCTATCTGGAGAAGCTCGAAGCGGCGCTGGCGGGCGCAGACTTCCCCGGCACCTTCCACATCGTCCAGTCCAATGGCGGCGTGATGTCGACCGCGACGGCACGCCGGCTACCGGTGCGCACCGCACTCTCAGGTCCGGCGGCGGGGGTGATCGCGGCGGCCGCCATCGCCAAGGCGGCCGGATTCGAGAATGTCATCACCGGCGACCTCGGCGGGACATCGTTCGACGTGTCGCTGATCGCCGGCGGACGCTCGACGCTGGCGGCGCAGACCACGGTGGATTTCGGCCTCGTCATCCGCACGCCGATGATCGAGATCTCGACCATCGGCGCCGGCGGCGGCTCGATCGCCCAGGTCGATGCCGGCGGGCTGTTGCAGGTCGGCCCTGAAAGCGCCGGCTCGCGTCCCGGCCCGGTCTGCTACGGGCAGGGCAATACCCGTCCGACGCTGACGGATGCCAATGTGGTGCTGGGCCGGATCAATGCGGAGCGCCCGATCGGCGGCGCGCTGGCGCGGCTCGACGTAGAGGCGGCGAAGGCCGCCCTGCTGGAGCATGTCGGCCGGCCGCTCGGCCTCGACGCCATGGCGGCGGCGGAGGCGGTGGTCAGGATTGCCAATGCGCGCATGGCGGGTGCAATCCGGCTGGTGTCGATCGAGCGGGGCCATGATCCCGGCCGCTTCGCCATCATGCCGTTCGGCGGTGGCGGGGCGTTGCACGCCGGCGCGCTGATCGGCGAGGTCGGGCTCTCCGGCGCGCTGGTGCCACGCTTCCCGGGCATCACCTCGGCGCTGGGCTGCGTCATCGCCGATCTGCGCCATGACCAGGTGCTGACCGTGAACCTGATGCTGGACGGTCTGGATGCCGCGGCGCTCGACGGCCGCATGCTGGCGGCGGGGCGCGAGGCGCGGGCCGTGGTCGACGCGGCGGGCATCGCGGTGGAGCGCACCGAGGTGCTGTATGAGCTCGACATGCACTATGTCGGCCAGACCCACACGGTCAGCGTGCCGTTGCCGGTGCAGCTCGGACCGGAGGGCACGGGCATCGACGAGACGATCATCCGCGAGGCCTTCGAGACCGCCTACAGGGGGCAGTTCAGCCGCCTGCTGCCGGGGATCCCGATGCGCATCGTGTCGCTGCGCACTGCCGCCGTGGGGCGGCGACCGGCCTTCGACTTGGCTGCCCTGGCGCCGGCTGCCGGCGGCAGCCTCGCAGCGGCCAGGCAGGGAACGCGGCCAGTGTGGTTCCATGGCGGGTGGCACGAGACGGCGGTGTGGTCGCGGCTGGACCTGCCTGTTGGCGCAGTGATCGAAGGGCCGGCGATTCTCGAGCAGCCCGACGCGACCACGGTCGTCGATCCAGGGCTTGCCGCAACGGTCGACCCGCTCGGCAATCTGGTGATCCGGAGGGCATGATGGAGGCGAGCCATTCCAAGGCGCAGACCGCATTGCTGCTGTGCGACCTGCAGAACGACTTCATCCACCCGAAGGGCGCCTATGGGCGTGCCGGGCAGACGGCGCCGGCCATCGCCGCGCTGCCGGCGCGGCTTAAGCCGCTGGTTGCGGCGGTGCGGGAGGGCGGCGGGTGGATCGTCTCCACCCATTTCACCCTGGTGCCCGGCAAGGGCGGTGCACCGATGATCCAGCCGCATCTGCAGGCGCTGCGGCCGTTCCTGGCGGCGGGTGACTTCGTGCCGGGCTCCTGGGGTCATGCGCTTGTCGACGACCTCGCGCCGGCGGACCTCACGGTCGAGAAGGTGGCGTATTCGGCGTTCTACATGAGCCGGCTGGAGTGGGTGCTGCGCAAGGCGGGCATCAGCCGGCTTTACGTCGCCGGCATCGTCACCAATGGCGGTGTCGCGTCGACGGTTCGGGACGCGCATGTGCGCGATTTCGAGGCGATTGTCCTTCGCGATGGCTGCGCGGCGTTCTCCGAGCAGGTGCATGAGGAGGCGTTGGCCGGGTTGCGGCCTGTCGCGCCGATCGTCACCGTCGCCGACGCCCTCAAGGCGGTCCACGCGTCGTGAGCCGTATCCTGCCGGCTGCCGGAGTGGCGTTCGATGCGGCCGTGTCCGTCGCGGTGGTTGGTGGCGGCGCGGCGGGCGCCTGCGCGGCGCTGGCGGCCGCCGAGGCCGGCGCTGAGGTCGTGATCCTTGAGCGCGACGCCCTGCCGCGCGGCTCGACGGCACTGTCGGCAGGGCTGGTTCCGGCCGCCGGCACCCGTTTCCAACAGGCCTGCGGCATCACCGATGACGCCGACGGCTTCGCGGCCGACATCCAGCGCAAGGCCGGCGGTGCCGCCGACCCCGCCATCGTCGCGCTGGTCTCCCGGCAGGCCGGGCCGACGATCGAATGGCTGGCCGATGCGCACGGGCTACCGTTCTCGGTGGTGGATGATTTCGACTATCCCGGCCATTCCGCGCGGCGCATGCACGGGCTGCCAAGCCGCTCCGGCGCCGAGCTGATCGACCGGCTGCAGCGGGCCGTCGACGCGGCTGGGGTGCCCGTGCTGACAGGGGCGACCGTCGACGCGCTCTATGCCGATCCGGATGGCCGTATCCGCGGGCTCGGCTACGTGCGGCCTGACGGCACGCGCGAAACGCTGGCGACGAACGCCGTGGTGCTGGCCTGCAACGGCTATGGGGGTGATCCGGCGCTCGTGCGACAGCACATTCCCGAGATGGAGGGCGCGCTTTATTTCGGGCACCCGGGCAACCGCGGCGATGCGGTGCGGTGGGGCGAGGCACTCGGCGCCTCGCTGCGCTTCATGTCGGGCTACCAGGGCCACGGCTCGGTGGCACAGCCGCACGGCATCCTCATCACCTGGGCGGTGATCATGGAGGGCGGTGTCCAGGTCGATGCCGCGGGTCGGCGCTTCTCTGACGAGACGCATGGCTATTCCGAGCAGGCCGCCGTGGTGCTGCGCGAGGCCGGCGGCGTGGCCTTCGACATTTTCGACGCACGGATCGCCGGCATCGCCCGGCAGTTCGAGGATTTCCGCACTGCCGAGGCATCCGGCGCGGTTGTCACGGCGAATGACGCCGAAGGCCTTGCGGCCGCGCTGCACCTGCCGGCCGAAGCGCTGCGCGAGACGCTGGATGGTGTCACTGCCATGAAGGTCGACGGTCTCACCGACCGGTTTGGCCGGTGCTTCGCCGGCGCGCCGGCGCTGGTGCCGCCCTATTGCGGGGTGAGGGTGACCGGGGCGCTGTTCCACACCCAGGGCGGCCTCGCCGTCGATACCGGCGCACGGGTGCTGCGCGCCGACGGGTCAACCCTGCCGAACCTGTTCGCCGCCGGGGGTGCCGCCGCCGGCGTGTCGGGATCAACCGCGGCCGGCTATCTCTCCGGCAACGGGCTGCTCACCGCGACGGTGCTGGGGCGGATTGCCGGAGCGGCGGCGGCGAAAGGGTTGCGGCAGGGCGGGTCAGCGCAAGGCTGAGCCTGGCGGCCTTGCCGCCAAGTCTTCAACATGTCGGCGTCTTGACATGTCCACGTCTTCGTTGGCCGCCTCTTCGGCATGTCGCCGATCGGCTGGGACGGCGAGGCTCAATGGACGGCCGGAGCGGCCGGCGGCGCATCGGCCGGCGGATCCTGCGGTCGACGCTGGCCGAACAGCCCGTGCGCCCACTCGCGGAACTCCTGTGCCAGCCGATACAGGCCCGGGATGAGGAAGATGCCGAAGATGGCTGCCGCCATCATGCCGCCGAACACCGCCGAGCCGACGGCCTTGCGGCTGGCGGCACCCGCGCCTTCGGCAATGACCAGAGGCACGAGGCCGAGGATGAAAGCGAAGCTCGTCATCATCACCGCCCGGAAGCGCAGGTGCGCAGCCTCCAGCGCCGAGTCCGTGATCGACTTGCCGTGCCGCCGGGCGTCCATGGCGAATTCAAACACCAGAATGGCGTTCTTGGCGGCGAGCGCGACCAGCACGACGAGGCCGATCTGGGCGTAGAGATTGTTGTCGAGCTTCATGAACAGCAGGAAGCCCATGGCACCTGCGATAGCGATGCCGACCGACAGCATCACGCCCAGCGGCAGGGTCCAGCTCTCATACAGCGCGACCAGGAACAGGTAGGCAAACAGCAGCGACAGGGCGAAAATGAACACCGTCTGGCCGCCCGCCTGCTTCTCCTGCAGGGCCGTGCCCGTCCAGGCGAAGCCAAAGCCATCCGGCAGCGTCTTCGACGAAATGATCTCCATGGCGGCCAGCGCGGTGCCGGACGACACGCCGGGCGCAGGCTCGCCCATGATCGTCAGCGAGCGCTGGTTATTGTAGCGGATGATCGAGGCGGGCGCGACGCGCAGCACCGAGGAGGCTACGGCGCGCAGCGGCACCATGTCGCCATTGGCGTTGCGAACATTGACCCGGAAAATGTCATCGGCCGACATGCGGTCTTCCGACCGGGCTTGCAGCATGACCGACCATGTGCGGCCGAACTGGTTGAAATCATTGACGTAGTAGCCACCCAGCGTCGCCTGCAGGGCGGAGAAGACGTCGCTGACGGAGACGCCAAGCATCTGCAGGCGCTCGCGGTCGAGGTCGAGGCGCAGTTGCGGCGTGTTGACCGCGAAGGTTGTGCGTACGCCGGCCAGATAGGGCACCTGATTGGCGGCAAAGACGAGCCCGCGTCCGGCCGCGGCCAGCGAGTCGACGCTGGCGCCGCGCAGATCGAGGAGCTGGTACTCGAAGCCGGAGCCGGTGCCGAGGCCGATGATCGGTGGCAGGTTGAAGGCGAACGGGAAGCCCGACACGATCCCGTTCAGCTTGCCCTGGACCCGCCGGATCAGCGTCTGGGCGGTGTTTTCCTGGCCCTTGCGCTCGTCGAACGGCGCCAGCGAGGCGAGGAAGAACGAGCGGTTCGAAAGAACGAGGCCGTCGACCATGGAGTAGCCGACGACCGACAGCACGTCGCGGATGGCGGTCTCGGTCTTCAGGATCTTGACGACCTCGTCGGCGGTGACAGCCGTGCGGTTGACGGACGCGCCGGCCGGCATCTGCAGCTCGGCGAAGAACGCGCCCTGGTCCTCTGACGGCAGGAAGCCCGTCGGCGTGATCTTGCCGAGCCAGCCGGCCAGCGCCAGCGAACCCACAACCAGAATGGCGGTGATGGCGACCTTGCGGACGAGGTGGCGGCAGACCGCCACGTAGCCGTCGCGGGCGGCATCGATCCCGCCCTGCATGCGCCGGACGATTCCTATCGGCTTCATGCCGGGCTTGAGCAGCAGCGAGCACAAAGCCGGCGACAGCGACAGGGCGTTGATGGCCGAGATCACCATCGAGACCGACACGGCGACGGCGAACTGCTGGTAGAGCATGCCGGTGATGCCGGGAATGAACCCCGTCGGCACGAAGACGGACAGCAGCACCAGCGTGATCGCGATGATCGGGCCGGTGATCTCGCCCATCGCCTTCTTGGTCGCTTCCGCCGGCGTCAGCTCGGGATGGTCGTGCATGACACGCTCGACGTTCTCGACCACCACGATGGCGTCGTCGACGACGATGCCGATGGCGAGCACGAGGGCGAGCAGCGACACGGTGTTGGCCGAGAAGCCCAGCACCAGCATCACCGCGAAGGTGCCGATCAGCGACACCGGCACGGCGATGATCGGCACCAGCGTGGCGCGCAGGCTGCCGAGGAAGATGAACACCACGATGGCGACGAGCACGAAAGCCTCGACCAGCGAATGGATGACGGCCGAGATCGTGTCCTTCACGAACACGGTCGTGTCGTAGATGACCTTGACCTCCATGTCCTCGGGAAACCGGGTCTTGAGGTCGGCCAGCGCGCGGCTGACGCCCTCGGCGACCGCCACCGCGTTGGCGCCCGGCGACTGGTAGATGCCGATGGCGGCGGCCGGCTGGCCGTTGAGCGCGGCCTTGCTGTCGGAGGACCGGGAGCCGAGCGAGACGGTCGCGACGTCGCGGATGCGCACGGTGCTGCCGTCCGGGTTGGCGCGCACGATGATGGCGGCAAACTCCTCCGGCGAGGTCAGGCGACCGAGTGTGGTGATGGTGAGCTGGAACTGGGCGTCGCCGGTCAGCGGCGCGGCGCCGATGCGCCCGGCTGCCGCCTGGGCATTCTGGGCCTGGATCGCCTTGATCAGGTCGCTCGTGGTGAGGCTCAGCGCGGTCAGCCGGTCGACATTGACGTCGATCCGCATGGCGTAGTCGAGCGGTCCGAACAGGGTCGCCTGACCGACGCCCGGCACGCGCGCAAGCGTATCGAGCATGTTGATGGTGACGTAGTTCGACAGGAATAACCCGTCATAAGTGCTCTTGGGCGAGTACACCACCGGCACCTGCAGCAGCGCCGAGGAGCGCTTGGCAACGTTGACGCCGGCGCGCTGCACCTCCTGCGGCAACTTCGGCATGGCCAGCTGCACGCGGTTGAGCACGTTTACGGTGTTGATGTCGGGATTGCTGCCGACCGCGAAGGACACCGACAGGCTGTAGCTGCCGTCGTTGCCCGAGGTCGACTTCATGTACAGCATCTTGTCGACGCCGTTCACCTGCGATTCGATGAGCTGGCCGATGGTCTGCTCGACCACGTCGGCGGACGCGCCCTGGTAACTCGCCGTCACCGACACCTGCGGCGGCACGATGTCGGGGAACTGGGCGACCGGGATGGCGAAAATGCCGAGCAGCCCGGCCACCGTGATGACGATCGAGATGACAAACGCCATCCGCGGCCGGTCGACGAAGATGGCGGAGATCATCGGCGCAGCCCTTCGTGACCGGTCAAGTGGTGGATGGTCCTAACCGTCAAGACCGCATGTCCGGCAGAGGCTGCATCTGCGGCGCCACCACCATCCCGGGCCGTACGCGCTGGCCGCCCTCGACGATGATGCGATCGCCTGCCGCCAGGCCGGCCTCCACGATGGTGAAGATGCCGCGCTGCCCGCCGACCCGCGGGCGCTTGACCTCGACCTTGTTGCCCTCGCCTACGACGAGGACGAAAGCGCCCTGCTGGTCGATCGACACCGCGGCGCTCGGCACGACCAGCTTCTTCTCGGCCTCGCCGAGATCGGTGATGACGCGCACCGAGGCGCCGTCGATGAGCTCGCCGGTCGGGTTGGCGAACACCGCGCGGGCGGTGACGCTGTCAGTGCCCTGGTTGGCGGCGACATCCAGCAGCTGGATTGATCCGGTCCCGGCATAGGTCGTGCCATCGGCGAGCCGCAGCCGCACGATGATCTTCTCGGGCACACCACCGGCCCTGCGCCGCGCGGCCAGCAGCTCGCGCTGGGTGATCGGGAAGGTAACGTAGATCGGATCGGTGCGCACCAGCGTCGCCAGCGGCGGCGTCGTCGGGCCCACCAGATTCCCTGGCGTCACCGCCGCCTGGCCGATCCGGCCGGCGATGGGCGCGACGATGTTGGTCCAGGACAGGTTGATGTCGGCCTGCCGCAGCGCCGCCTGTGCGCGCAGCACATCGGCCTTGGCGCGGCCATCCTCGGCGGCGCGCTGGTCCAGCGTTGCCTGCGGGGAGTTGCCCTTGGCAGCCAGTTCGCGCGTGCGATCCAGCTGCACCTCGGTGTTGCGCTGGGTGGCCACCGCAGCGGCCAGTTCGGCCTTGCGCTGGTCCACGGTCGCCTCGAAAGGCGTGCGGTCGATGGTGAACAGCACGGCGCCCTCGGCCACGCGGTCACCCTCGACGAATTTGCGCGCCGTCAGAAAGCCCTCGACGCGGGCCCGCAGTTCGACCTTGTC
>JBMOJG010000003.1:0-16428 GCA_049316925.1 Alsobacter sp.
GCCGTCATCGTCATTGCGGTGATCCTCAGCTTCGCCGCCTTGTCGGAGGCGAGCACTGTCTTCGCACCGGTGGCGTTCGCCCTGTTCGTCATTGCGATGGTCTGGCCGCTGCAGAAACGCCTGCAGGCGAGCCTGCCCAAGGCGCTCGCCCTGCTCGTCACCGTCATCATCATGGCGGCCGTTTTCCTTGTCTTTGGCTGGCTGGTCGCCTGGGCGTTCGGCCGCGTCGGCCGCTGGACGGTGGCCGAGGCGGCACGGTTTCAGGCGCTTTACGACCAGGCCTCGCTCTGGCTCGAGGGCCACGGCATCGCCATGGCGGGCATCTGGTCGGACCACTTCAACGTCGGCTGGATGCTGCGCCTCGTGCAGACCGCCACGACCCGCGCCAACAGCGCCCTGACCTTCTGGATCGTCGTGTTCGTCTATGTGGTGCTGGGCCTGCTCGAGGTCGAGGATTTCGGCCGCCGCGCCCGGGCCCTGCGCAATGCCGACGTCCGCCAGGTGCTGGTCGCCGGCAGCATCGAGACGGCGTCCAAGATCCGCCGCTACATGCTGGTCCGGACGCAGATGAGCCTGCTGACGGGCGTGCTGGTGTGGGCCTTCGCCACGCTGATCGGGCTGCCGCTGGCCGGCGAATGGGGCGTCATCGCCTTCACGCTCAACTACATCCCGTTCATCGGGCCGCTGATCGCCACGGTGTTCCCCACCGCCCTGTCGCTGGTGCAGTTCGACGCCTGGCAAATGGCGCTGATCGTCTTTTTCGTTCTCAACGTCATCCAGTTCATCGTCGGCAGCTATATCGAGCCGCGCGTCTCCGGCAGCGCGCTTTCGATATCGCCCTCGGTCGTGCTCTTCGCGGTGTTCTTCTGGACCTATTTGTGGGGCCTGTTCGGCGCGGTGATCGGCGTCCCGATCATGATCGCCGTCCTCGCATTCTGCGGCCACCACCCGTCCAGCCGCTGGCTCGCCGACCTGCTCTCCGCCCAGGACGCGCCAGAGCCAGAGCCAGAGCGGACGGGCTAGCTGTTGTCGTCGGCCGCCTGGATAACCACGGTCTCCGGCGTCAGCAGCGCAAGGCCGCCATCGGCGCGCCGCGACAGCGTGTGGATATGGAAGTGGGTCGGCACATCGTCACGGCCACCCATGACGGGTGACGGCGCCGAGATGATCCGCATCGCCCCGCATCGGCCGATCCAGTCGACATGGCGATGGCCATGCAACGCCACCACATGGCGGCCGAGCGGTTTCAGCTGACGCACGAACCAGCTGCCATTGATGAGCGCCGTCCCGATCCGCTCCGAGAAGGCGGTTGAAGGCTTGGGGTATTCGACGAGATGGTGGTGCAACGCGACGATCCAGCATGCTTGCGGAAACGCGGCAGCCACTGCAGTGAGGCCGTTGGCCTGCTCCAGCGACACCATCCCCAACGCGTTGGTGAAGGAGAAATGCGTCTCGGCATTCGAGTTGAGCAGGATGACGCCAAGCCCATCGGGGGTCGGCGGCGGCAGCACCATCGGGAAGACATCGGCCCACAGCTGCGCCAGCCGCGCAGACAGCGGCACGGTCCCATGGTCGGCAAAGGTGGCTATCGCCTGTCGGTGCGGCGCCAGCGCCTCCGCCAGGGTCGGCCCGAGCCGGTCTCGCTCCGGTGCCAGGACCCGGACCCGGTCGCCCTGCAGCGCAACCATGGCCGACAGCGTCCGCAGCTGCCGCAACCTCTTCAGCGGGCTGCCGGGCAGCGCCAGGCGGGCCGGATTGGCCCGGTCGATGATGTTCACGTCGTGGTTGCCCGGAAGCATCAGCATGCGCTTGCGCAGCTCAGGGTGGCGTGACAGCGCCAGCTCGCACTCGACCCATTCAGCCGAGCGCCCCGCATCGGTCATGTCACCGGTGATCACGATCAGATCGACCGGGTTTTCGGCGTGGATCGCCGCCAGCCTGTCGAGCACCTGCGCCAGCCGGCCGTTGCCCGACGGGCCGGAGCGCCCGCTCTCGATCCGCAGCCCGTGCCGCTCTCCGACCACATGGATGTCGGACAGGTGCACGACCCGGCTGCTGGTCGCCCCGGGCGCCGCCTCATCGAACGCCTCGATGTCGCGGGCCTGGTCCATGGTGGCGTCGGCAAGTCCCCAGACCAGCGATGCGCCGGCCATCATGAGGGCAACGATGGCGACCGCATTGGCCAGCGCCGGCCGAAGCAGCAACAGCGGCGAACCGAACTCACCCAGCGACACGCTCCAGCGGGTTCCCGGCCAGGCCCAGGCGAAGACCGCCAGCGCAACGGCGCAGGAGAGCAGCCCCGCCACCGCCGCGATCGCGGCATTGACCCGCGCCCGGCGCCCGGCGTCGTCGCCGCGGCGCAGCAGCGGCTCGGCCAGGTGCCGCAAACCCTCGCGGAAGACCGCATAGCCCGGCTGCACCGCCAGCGAGGTCAGCGACCAGAAACTCTTCTCGATCAGTCGGAAGACGGGCCGGCCGCCAAACCAGCCGACCAGCAGGATGAGGCCCAGCAGCAGCACCGGTCCGAAGCCGACCAGCGCGCCGGCCTGGCCCGACACCGTCTTCAGCCATGCGGACCCGACCAGCGGTGCGGCGCCAAGCGCGAGCCCGGGCAACACGATCATCAGCCCCCACGACAGGGCGAGCTTCGGCAGGCTGATCTCGACGAGGAGACTGCCGGCGATCGCCAGCATCGACCGCGATTCGGGGCTCGAGGCGTCGTCCTCGACGTCACCGGCACGCGGATCGATCAGCGGTGGCCGGGGCGGATGGGTGGGACTGGACATGGCGCTCCATGACGACGGCCGCAGGCGGACCGGGGCCGGATGCGCCGTGATGGACGGCACGCCCCTCCAGATAGCATAACCTGTTTCGCCCATTCACAGGCACGCCTCGTGGAGCGGCCAGGAGACGGTCCGTGTGACCCCGATCGAAACCACAGGCCTGATTGTCATGGCCGCCATGGGCCTGTTCGTCTGGAACAGGCTTCCGGTGGTGGTCGTGGCGTTTGCCACCGCAATCGCGCTCTGGGCGACAGGGATCCTGACGCTGCAACAGGCGCTGGCGGGGTTCGGCGATCCGGCCGTCAGCTTCATCGCCAGCCTGTTCATCGTCAGTGCCACGCTCGAATCCACCGGCGTCACGGCGTGGATCGGCCAGCGCCTCGTCGGCGACGGCGGCACCACCAGCGCCCCGCGCCTGCTTGGTCTCCTGATGCTGCTGGTGGCCGGACTGACGGCGCTGATCAGCGCCAACGGCGCCGTGGCGGCGCTGCTGCCGGTGGCAGGCGTCGCCGCGCTGCGACTGGGCATTCCGCCCTCAAAGCTGCTGCTGCCCCTCGCCTTCGCCGCCCATGCCGGCTCCAACCTCGTGCTGACGGGCTCGCCCAAGAACGTGCTCGTGGCCGAGGCCCTGGTCGACCACGGCAATCGCGGCTTTGGCTATTTCGAGTTCCTGTTCGTTGGCGTTCCACTCGTCGCCGGCACGCTGGCCATCGTCCTGCGGTTCGGCGATCGCCTGCTGCCCGACCGGCCGAGCCGCACCATCCCGGCAGACTTCAGCCAGCACGCAAGGGTCCTGGTCGAGCAGTATGGGCTGGCTGCTGGCCACCACCGGTTGAGCCTGCGCAAGAGCTCGCCGCTGATCGGCCTGGCCCCGTCACCGGCGCTGCTGCCGCAGGGCACACCGGTCCAGCTGGTCGCGGTGCTCGACGGCACGACAGCGCAGCCGATGGCGCGGACGATGGCGGCGGGCGATATCGTCCTGCTCAACGGCGAACCCGACAGCGTCGCCGCGCTGGCCGAGCAGCTCCACCTGGCGTTTCGCGAGACCGGGGACCAGGGCGGCGCCGAGACCCTGCTCAACTGCACGACCGGGCTGGCCGAGATCATCATCCCGCCGCGCTCGGCCCTGATCGGCCGGATGGTCTTTCCCGGCATGATCAACCGCAGCGGCGATCTGGTGATCCTGGCGATCCAGCGCAACGGCGCCGAGGTGGCCGAGGGCGAGACCGCGCTGGAGGTCGGTGACACGTTGCTGCTGAAGGGAACCTGGAAGGCGCTCGACCAGCGGCTCGGCACGCCCGATATCCTGCTCGTCAATGCACCCGACCTGGTGCGCCGCCAGGCGGCGCCGCTCGGAGCCGGCGCCCGCAAGGCCGTGGCGGTCTTGGCCGGCATGGTGCTGCTGCTGGCAACCGGCGCCGTGCCGCCGGTGATCGCCGGCCTCACCGCCGCCGGCCTGCTGATCCTTACCGGGGTGACCACCGTTGACGCCGCCTTCAAGGCGGTCAACTGGACCACGGTCATCCTCGTCGGCGCGATGATGCCGCTGTCGACGGCCATGGATGCAACGGGCGCCGCCGCGGCGCTGGCCGCGGCGCTGGTCGAGGTCGTGCGGCCGCTGGGGCCGCTTGGCCTGCTCACCGGGCTGTTCCTGCTGACGGCCACGCTCGGCCAGATCATGAGCAACACCGCCACGACGCTGATCGTGATCCCGGTCGCGCTGGCATCGGCCGTCGGCATGGGCGTGTCGCCGCACCCGGTGATGATGTGCATCTGTGTCGCCGGCGCCGCCTCGTTCATGACACCGATCGCAACCGCGACCAACCTGATGGTGATGGGGCCGGGCGGTTACAGGTTCGGTGACTACTGGCGGCTCGGCCTGCCGCTCATGGGCCTGTATTTTGTCGTGGCGGTGTTTCTGGTGCCAATGATCTGGCCGTTCGAGGCCGGTGGCACCCTGCCTGTTCTGGGGAGATGACAATGATTCGCGTGCTGCTCCGCTGGACCCGCCACCTGATTGTGGCGGCGGTGCTCGTGGTGTCGACGATCGTGCTGGTCCGTGCCTGGGAGGCGCAGCGCGGCGCGCCGCTGGAGCCCTGGCATACGGTGGTGCCGCACGAGCTCGACGCATCCAGGCTCGACCGGACCGACTGGGCCGGCTACCTCGCCGCCGAGGACGCGGCCTTCCGCACCATGACAACGGACGTGGTCGCCAAGGTGCCGCCGGAGCAGCAACTGCCGGGCAACCGCTATTTCGCAGGCAGCCCGCTACATCCCCAGCGTTTCACGAAGGATTGGAACCGCTCCTTCGTGCTGCAGCCGGACGGCGCTCCCCGCGGCGCCGTGGTGCTGCTGCACGGCCTGACGGATTCGCCCTACAGCCTGCGCCACGTGGCGCAACTCTACCGCGACCAGGGCTTCGTAGCCCTGGCGATCCGCCTGCCGGGCCACGGCACTGTGCCGGCGGGCCTCACAAACGTTGCGTGGGAAGACTGGTCGGCCGCAACCCGGCTCGCGGTCCGCGAGGCGGTGCGGCGCGCCGGGCCCGGCACAAAGCTGCACGTCGTCGGCTATTCGAACGGCGGGGCGCTCGCGACCAAATACGCCCTGGAGGCGCTGGACAATTCCGCCCTCCCCCGGCCGGACCAGATCGTGCTGCTGTCGCCCATGGTCGGCGTCACCACCTTCGCCCGCTTTGCCGGGCTGGCTGGCCTGCCTGCGTTCTTTCCGGCCTTTGCCAAATCCGCCTGGCTGAGCGTGCTGCCGGAGTTCAATCCGTTCAAGTACAACTCCTTTCCGGTCAACGCGGCGCGCCAGTCGCACAGGCTCACGCAGGCGCTGCAGCAGGCGATCCGCACCCGCGCCCGCAATGGCGTGATCGACGGGCTCGCACCGGTCCTGACCTTCCAGTCGATCGTCGACGCCACGGTCAGCACCGCCGCCATCGTCACGCAGCTTTATGCCCAGCTGCCGGCCAATGGCAGCGAGATCGTCATCTTCGACGTCAACCGCACGATGAAACTCAGCCCGCTGCTGCGCGAATCCTCCCGCAACCTCGTCGCCCGGATCGTTCCGGCGGCGCCCGCGGCCTTCCGCGCCAGCGTCGTTACCAACCGGCCGGACAGCGACGAGGTGGTGGCCAGCATCGCCGGTCCCGCGGGAACGCCGGCCCGCGAGGAGCCGCTCGGCCTCACCTACCCACGCGACGTCTACTCCCTGTCGCACGTCGCCCTGCCCTTCCCGGTCAGCGACGGGCTCTACGGCACCCAGCCGGACCCGCAAGACGACTTCGGCATTCGCCTCGGCACCATTGCCGCCAGGGGCGAGACCGGCGTGCTCGTCGTCGACGCCGGCACCCTGATGCGGATGATGAGCAACCCGTTCTACCCCTATCTGGCTGCCCGCATCACCGCCGTCGCGGGACGCTGAGGCCCGTCCCTACAGATAGGCGATGGCCCGGCCGGCAAGCAGCGCCATCGTCCAGGCGAGGAACGACAGGGCGGCATAGAGCGTCGCGGCCGTCGGCAGCACGCCGTCTGCCAGCGCTCGCCCGAAGCGGAGATGGAAGGCGGCGACGTTGAGGACGCCGAGCCCGATCATCGCCAGCTTGAACAGGAACGCCGGGTTCATGCCGGCAGCCGTCGCCTCGGCCGAGAGGAGCACCACACCGCTTGGGATCTGCAGGGCGAGGCCGAAGGCCGCGACGCCCAGCGCCACCCGGTGCACGGGGACGGCCCCATCCCGGCGCAGCATGACGGCGAGGTCGAACACCGCGATCCCGCCAACCAGCAGCGCGGCGCCGAGCACATGCAGGAGATTGGCGAGCGGATACAGCCAGCTCGCACCCCGGGCCAGCTGGCCAAGGGCCGAGGCTTCGAGCGTTGCGAGGACCGCCTGGTACACCGGTGGATCAGCGCAGTTCGAAGGTCTTGCCGGCGACGGTGATGCGCTCGGCCCGCATCTCGTTCGGCGTCTTGGTCGACGGATAGCCCTCGATGCTCACAACAGTGCCGACGGCCAGCATCTCTGGCGCCAGGCCGCGCGTCTGCATGCGGAAGATCGGTGCGAGCGTCGCCTCCCAGCGTGCGCCAGCATGGTCCACCATCACGTGCACGTGCGGGTTGGACCATTCCATCATGGCCACCGGCCCCGTCATCGTAAACACCTTGCCGGCATCATAGCTGCCCCAACCGTGATGCGCCCACGCATCGCTGATCACCGCACCACCGAGCATGGCGCCACCGATCAGGGCGGCACACGGCACCGGTCCGGCCGTCCGTCGCGTCAATCGTGTCATCGCCTGGCCCCCCGCGTCTGCAATCTCCCCAAGACGTAAGGCAGGCCGGCGCGCGATCAAGGGAGTGCGTCGCGTCCACCCGATCATCCCGGGCGGGCCTGTCCGGCCGGCGGTTCCAGCTGCCAGCACTCAGTCGCCAAGCTGGGCGCTGATCACGCAGATCAAGCCCTCCGGCGCAAAAATCATCTGGCTTTCGCCTCTCAGATCACCGGCGATGACCCGTTCCAGCAGCTTCGAGCCGAAGCCACGGGTTGTCGGCGGCTGGACCGGAGGCCCGCCATTCTCTTCCCAGCGCAGGACGAGACGGTCGTCTGCGGCGGACCATGAAATCCGCACATGTCCGGTATCGTTCGACAGCGCACCATACTTCGCTGCATTGGTGGCCAGCTCGTGCAGGCACATGGTCAGCGCCAGCGCGCTGTGCGCGTTGAGGCGTGTGTCGTCGCCCTCGACGTTCAGACGGTCGCCCGCCCGCGAGACATGCGGCGCCAGCGCCTTGCCGACGACCTCGACAAGGCTGGCGCTGGTCCAGTGCTGCTCGATCAGCGCGTCATGCGCCGCTGCAAGCGCCATCAGGCGCCCGTCGAACGCCGTCCGCGCGGCCTCCGACACGCCCTCCCCGCGCAGGGTCTGGGTGGCGATGGCCTTGACCGTCGCCAGCGTGTTCTTGACCCTGTGGTTCAGCTCCTCGAGCAGCAGTTGGCGATCTGCCTCGGCCTGTTTGGCCGCCGAAATGTCACGCACGGTGCCGACCGTCCGGGTGGCGACACCATCCTCAAAGGTCACGTCGCCATTGGCCACCACCCACCGGATTTCTCCGGTGATGCGGTTGATCACCCGGTATTCCATCGCGAAATGCCCCTGCGAGCCCGGTTCGAGTGCGGCTGCCAACTGTGCCTCGACACCCGGAAGGTCGGCGGGGTGAACGCCGGCAGCGAACACCGCATAGTTCACCGGCTCGGGTTCGGGGACGCCCCACAGCGCCCGCACGGTCGCATCCCACTTGATCTCGCCGCTGCGCGGATCGTAGTCGTGTACCCCGAGCTGGCCGGCGGCCAACGCGAAAGCAAGCCGCGCCTCGCTCTCGCGCACACGTTCTTCCGCGCGGCGGCGATCCGTGAGGTCGGCAAACGTCACCGCAAACCCGTCATTGGCCTTGGCACAGGTCGCCCTGAGGAAGAGATCACGGTCCTCGAGCGAATAGGCAAACTCCTGGGACCAGGGCAGGCCCGACTCCACCACGGCCACATAGGCGTCGAACCGGCCCGAGGTCTTGTTGTCAGGCATCTCCTCGAGCAGCCGCCTGCCATTGAACCAGCTCGCCGGCTTGCCGACGATCCGCTCGACCGCATCATTGGCGTAGAGCCAGCGAAAATCGACGATCCGGCCATCGGGACCGCGTTCGCTTTCCAGCACCATGAATCCGTCGATGGACGTGTCCTGGATGGCGCGGAACCGGGATTCGCTGGTGCGCAGCGCCTGCTCGGCCTGCGCCAGCTCGGTGATGTCGGCGACCACGTTCACGAGCCGGACGATCCGGCCATCCTCGTCGCGCGCCGCGACCTCGGCGTGTCCCAGCAGCGACAGCACATGGCCGTCCGGCCGCACGATCCGATAGCGGACCTGCAACCGGTCCTGCGTCTGCAACTGCGCCTGGATCACCTCGGGGAGTTGGCGTTCGTCCGGGTGGAGGCTGGCCTTCCACTCGTCGTCCGTGCCGCCCGCCCGGCCGATCCCGCCGGGCAGTGCGATTCCGAACAGAGCCAGCCCCTCTTCCGACCAGATCCGCAGGCCGCGTGTGAAGTCTGTTTCCCAAGCGCCGATCCGGCCGACGCGCAGCGCCGACCGGTAGCGGATCTCGGCCTCGCGGGTCTGGATCTCGAGCCGCCGCTGCTCGGTGATGTCGCTGAAGTGGATCCCGACAAGCGTCTCACCGTCACCCGGGATCGGAAACGCATGGACCTCGAACCACCGTCCCAACGGCGCGAAACCATGCTGGGTCCGCGCCGCTTCACGCCGCGTCGCCACGCCACCGTAGAACTGCGCCCAGAACGGCTCGAGCCCGGGCGCGATCTCGTAGGCGCGATTGCCGACCGCGCCGGTGAGACCGGTATGGCGTTCGAACGCGGCATTCATATCGACGAAGACGTAGTCAATGGGCTCGCCGCCCGGGCCGAACACCATCGACACCACGGCAAACCCGTCGTCCAGGGCATCCAGTGCAGCGCTCCGCAGCTCCGCCACGCTCGGGGGAGGACGGCGCGGCCCGCCTGCGGCTGCATCGATCTTGCGGGGACGTTGACCGATATCGGTCGTCAAGGGGCAGCTCGCCTGTCGCGCACCCCGACACGTTACGGTGTTGGCCGACGGCAATCAAACATGAACGGGCGCACCCGCCGTGTCGGGGGCTTTTCTCCAGCCCGGGAAGCCTCTGCCGCAGGCCGCAGGACAGGCGGGGCCGATCAGCGCTGCCGATCGCCCCACCTTGCCTGTAGCCGGCGCGGTCAGCCAGCGACAGGATAGTCGCTGTAGCCCTCCGGACCGGGGGTGTAGAACAGGTCCTGACGCGGCTCGGCCAGCGCCGTGCCGTGCTGCATGCGCGCCACGAGATCCGGATTGGCGATGAACGGACGGCCGAACACCACCGCCTGCAGCAGGCCGGAGGCGAGCGCGGCCTCGCCGGTCTGGGCGGTGTAGCCGCCCGCTGCCAGCATCGGCCCCTTCGCATGCGCCCGCATCACCTGCAGCGCATGCGCGGGATCGCCGGCATTGTTGAGCGCCTCGGCAAACGCGGTGGCGATCATCACATGCACGTACGCCATCTGGGCTGTCGGCAGCGCGTCGAGCAGCGCCGTGTGGGTCGCGATCGGATCGGCGTCGACCAGGTCGTTGAACATGTGGCCGGGCGAGATGCGGATGGCGGTCTTCCCGACTCCGATCGCCGCCGCGACCGCCTGCGTCACCTCGACAACGAAGCGGATGCGCCCCTCCACGCTCATGCCGTAGCCGTCGGTCCGCAGGTTGGTATTGCTGGAAAGGAACTGGTTCAGCAGGTACCCGTTCGCTGCATGGAGCTCGACGCCGTCGAACCCGGCGGCGATGGCATTGCGGCTGGCCTGCGCGAACTCCTCGACGAGAGCCGGAAGCTCTGCGGTCTCGAGCGCCCGCGGCGCCGGATAGGGCTGCATCTGCTGCTGGTCGGTCCACATCGTGCCGGCCGGCGTGACCGCCGAGGGCGCAACCGGCGCATCCGGGATCTTCCGGTTCAGCGGATGGGCGATGCGCCCGCAATGCATGATCTGCAGAACCATCTTGGCACCGTGGCTATGCACGGCGTCGGTCACGAGGCGCCACGCCGCGATCTGCTCGGGCGTGTGGATGCCCGGGGTCCGGCAATAGCCCTGGCCGGAAAAGCTCGGCTGGGTGCCTTCGGCAATGATCAGCCCGGCCGACGCCCGCTGGGCGTAGTACTCGACCACATGGGGCTGCGGCACGCCCAGCCCATCGGCGCGCTGGCGCGTGAGCGGCGCCATGACGACGGCATTCTGCAGGGACAGGGCGCCGAGCGTGGTCGGCTGGAAGAGCAGGGCCATGGGAATATCCGGGTTGGTTTGGGGCGCGGTCGGCGACCATCGCCAAAGAGGTAGCTGCGCGAGGCTGGAAGGAGTAGGTGCAGCCGATGACGAACGCATGATGAGCGCGTGGAGTTGCGCGCCCTCACGGACGGCGCGAGTGGGCTCTCGCGGATCGTTCGCCGGCCCCCGTCAACCGCGGGCCGACAGTCTGTTCGCAGCCTAACCGTCGACGGCCGCATTGGTAATCGTCGCGGTGACGATGGTGCCCTGCACGTCGATTTTGACAGGACCGGTGGTCTGGCCCTTGGTGACCTCCACCATGGTGCCCTGCAGACGGTTGCGGGCGCTGATCTTCATGATGGTCTCTCCGGGTTCAGTTGGTGGAGGCCGGGGTGGCCAGCACGGTGAAGCCCTGGGCCTCGAAGATGGCGCGGGCCCTTGCACTGGCCAGCGCGGCGATGAACTGCCGCGCCGCCTCGGCCCGGCCGGAACCGGCCGTCACGGCGAACGGGTAGACAATAGGCGGGTGGCTGCCGTCGGGAAAGCGGGCGACCACCTTCACCTTCGGCTCGGACGACGCATCGGTCGCGTAGACGATGCCGAGCGGCGCCTCGCCGCGCGCAACGAAGCTGAGTGCGGCCCGCACATTCTCGCTCTGGGCGAGGCGCGGCTCCGCCAGCGCCCACAGGCCGAGCGTCTGCAGTGCCGCCTTGGCGTAGCGGCCGGCCGGCACGCTCGCCACCTCACCGGTGGCGATCCGCCCCGTCGCCCCGATGGCGTAACGGATGGCCGAGGCCGTGAGCGGCAGGTCGTGCAGCGCCGCATCGGCCGGTGCGATCACCACGAGCCTGTTGCCGAGCAGGCTCAGCCGCGTCTCCGGCTTCACCAGCCCGCGCTGCTGCAGATAGTCCATCCACTCCGGATCCGCCGAGGCGAACACGTCCGCCGGCGCGCCATTCTCGATCTGCCGTGCCAGCGCCGGGGAAGCCGCATACGAGAACCGCACCGGGATGCCGGTGGCGGCGGTGAAGACCGGCGCCACATCGTCGAGCGCGGTCTTCAGCGACGCCGCGGCGAAGACGGTCAGCGGCTCGGCGGCGGTCGCCGGACGCAGGACCGTGACTGCCGCGGCAAGCGCGAGAGAGACGAGGACGGCGCGCCGTCCCGCACGCAAGAGGAATGACATGGCGCTGGCTCCATGGGCTCAGGGTCTGGACGATCGAACATCCGTGACCGGCCGGAACCACCGTTCCGAACCACCCCGGCAAGCGCTCAGCGGGCCGTGGGGTCAACGCGACAACGATAGCCGTTCCTCTAAGGATGTGCCAACTGCGAGCCGGCCTGCGGCCTTTGCCGCGCCCGCACGCGGAACGTCGGCACAGCATCGCTCCGCCAGCCGCCGCAAGGGTGCCGCCCCCTCCGCGCCCTACTTCACCGTCGTCAGCTGGTGCCGGTAAATGTCGAGGGCCGAGCCCGGCACGAGGCCGGCTTCCGCGCGCACGTCCTCGCCGAGAACTGACCGGACCGTGGCGATGAAATCCACCGCCTCACCCCAGCCCTCGCAGACCAGCACGAAGGGCGGCACCAGGTTGGCAGCCCCCCTCGCCTGCTGTTCCGCGTTGACATAGCCGCTGGCGGCCAGGTCCGCCGCCAGCAGCAGCACGCTGGCAACCCCCGGCATCGCCGCCAGAGCGGGGATGATCCCGTCGATCATCCGGGTGCGGTAGTGGGTCTCCTGGCCGGTCACCACGGCGTGACGCAGGGTCGCCACCAGACCGCCCTGGGCCGTGCCGGTACGGACCGCGACACGGCACAGCGAGCGCGCCACATGGCGGAAGTGCCGCACGGCCGACAGCGTGCGCGGCGTCGGATTGTCGAGGCGCTGCTTGTAGTCGGCGCCGCCGACGACATCGGGCGAGGCCGTCTCGTAGAGGTTGAAGAAACCAAGCTCGGCCTCCACAGCCGCGAAGCGCCGGCCACGAACGAAGCCCGGAATGGCCACCCGTTCGGGCATGTGCTCCTCGCCATGCCAGGCGTAGAACTCGGCAAGCCCCTCCGGCACGATGTCGTGCCAGATGGCGACCGCGCCACCCGCCGTCGCCATCACAGCAGCCCCTGCCGGCGCATCAGCGCGGCAAGCGCATCGCGCTCGGTTCCGGGGATGCCAAGCTGCGGCTCCCGGCAGGCCGCGCAGGGGATCAGGCCCTGCAGGCGCAGCACCTCCTTCATGCGCGGGCGGAAATCGCGGATTGGCGGCTGCCAGCAGGCGCGCGCTATCGGGCCGATCTGCGCCCAGATCGCCCGGGCTGCGGCGAAGTCGCCGCTCTGCACGCCGGCATTCATGGCGATCAGCTCCCGGGTGAAGCTGCCGGCAAAGCCGATGAGCGCGCCGCGGCAGCCCATGGTCATCGCCTCGAAGATGAAGGTGTCGCTGCCCGTCAGCACGCCGATCGGCCGCGGCAGGGCTGCCGCCACCTCGATCGTCGACAGCGTCTGGGCCACGTCGAAGGAGGCCTCCTTGATGGCGACGATCTCCGGGATCTCGGCCATCTGCCGCAGGATGTCGGGCGTGTAGTCGGGGCCCCAGCCCTTCGGGAACTGGAAGCAGACCAGTGGCAGCCGCGACGCATCGCCGATCGCCTTGTGAAAGCGATAAATCATATCGCCCGGAACCGGAGCGCCCGAGAAGGTCGGAAACGGCGGGAACACCGCAAGGCCGTCGACACCGGCCCGGGCATAGCGCTCGGCCTTCGCGGCTGCGGCGCGCGTGGACCCGGCGACAACACCCGACAACAGCGCCGTGCGGCCGCCGATCACGGCCTTGCAGCGGGCAATCACCTCGTCCTGCTCGGCCTCGGTGAGGGCGATGACCTCGGATGCGTCCATGTTCATCGCAATGCCGACAGGGCGCTGGCCGGCGACCCAGTCGATATAGCGCTCGGTGGCACCCCAGTCGATGGCACCATCTGCGTGCATCGGCAGGAAGGGCGCGGCGATCACGCCGGTGACGGGACGGGTCAGCATGGCTCCACCTCAGTATTTGATCACGCCGTGGCGCATGAAGCGCTCGGTGATGGCCTCGCAGTATTCGGCAAAGCGCGGGCTGGCGAGCACGGCCTTGTCGCGCGGGCGCGGCAGGTCGATGGGCAGGATCGTGTCGATCCGCCCGGGTCGTGGCGTCATCACCACCACGCGGTCGGCCAGTGCGACGGCCTCGGCGATGCCGTGGGTGATGAACACCGTCGTCTGGCGCCGCCCCAGCCACAGCTTTTCCAGGTCGATGCGCATCTGCTCGCGCGTCAGAGCGTCCAGCGCGCCGAAAGGCTCGTCCATCATCAGGAGCGGCGGGTCATGGATCAGCCCCCTGACGATGGCGGCGCGCTGGCGCATGCCGCCCGAGAGTTCGCGCGGCATCCGGTCGGCGAAGCCCTCGAGGCCGACGCTGCGCAGGAGCTCCAGCGCCCGGGCCCGGTAGGCCTCGGTCGGAAGTCCGCGCAGCTCGATCTGCACCAGGACATTGTCGAGGATGTTACGCCAGTCGAGCAGGACGGGGCTCTGGAACACCACGCCGATATCGGTGAACGGACCGCGCACGGCGGTACCGCAGATCGACACGCGCCCAGTGCTCGGCGCGATGAGGCCGGCCGTGATCTTCAAGAGCGTGCTCTTGCCGCAGCCGGACGGCCCCAGCACCGCGACGAACTCGCCGGGTGCAACCGACAGATCGACCCGGTCGATCGCCCGCGTCACGCGGCCGTCGCGCTGGAAGGTCTGCGAGATCTCCTCCAGCGCCACGGCAACGCCGCCCGGGTCCGGCGCGGATGGCCGGCTCCGGGCGGTTGCGTCCAGTGCGTCCGATGCGGTCACCGCACCGCGCCCGTCACGAAGTCGTTGGTGTGGAAGGCGGTCCAGTCGGACGTCGTTTCCAGGCCGCGATATTTCTTCAGAAGCTCGACGGTCTGCTTCCAGTCTCGCTCGTCGCCAAAGCCTGTGCGACCCTTGACGTTGGGCGAGTCCATCAGCTCGAAGTCGACCAGCATCTGGTCCTTGGTCGACTGTCGGTTGAGATCCGGCTTGGCCTTCATCGCCGAATCGACGGCGGCGTCGGGGTTCTTCTTCGCCTCGTCCCAGGACTTGATCGAGGCGCGAACGAAGCGCTGGACGAGGTCCGGCTTGTTCTTGATCGTGGCCGCGCCGGCGACGATCGTCATGCCGACGATGTTGGCGCCATTGTCGGCAAAGCGCAGCGCGGCCGGCTCCTGACCGCGATACTTGATCAGGAAGAACTGGTCGTCGGCCCCGCCCAGCAGTGCGTCGGCGCGCTTCTCCAGCACGGTGACGACCTTGGCGGCCGGATCGACCTGGACAAAGGAGATCTTCGACAGGTCGAGCTTGTGGTGCGCTGCCAGCGCCTCGAACAGCTGCCGCAGCGGGTCGCCCGGCGACACGGCGAGCGACTTGCCCTCAAGGTCCTTCGGCGTCTTGATCCCGGCCGAAGCCAGCGACACGACGCTGAAGCCCGTCGAGCTGAGCACCGTCATCACCGACTTGATCTCGCCGCCCTTGGCGATGAGCGAGATGACGCTGGAGCTGTCGGCCATGCCGAACGTGTCCGATCCGGCGGCGACCACCTGCACGGTGTTGCCGGAGCCGCGCCCCTCGTTGATGGTCAGGTCGATGCCTTCGGCCTTGAAGAAGCCCTTCTCGACCCCGTAGTAGAACGGCACGTGCAGCCCGCCCAGATACCAGTTGAGGCGCAGCGACACGGCATCCTGCGCCCGTGCCGCGCCCGAGGCCAGCAGCGGCAGGGCCGCCGCAAGAGCCAGCATGATCCGTCGTGTGGTCATCGTTTTCTCCCTTGCGATGTCATTCCCGGTCCGCGGGTTGCTCCCGCGGCGGTCTTGTCAGATGCCGGTGATGTCCACTGGCCGTTGCGACACGTGCCAGGGGATCACCAGCCGTTCGATCAGCTCGACGACGTAGTAGACGGCGAGGCCGATGATGCTGAGCAGCACGATGATCGCGAAGACCATCGGCGTCTCGAGATTGCCGTTGTACTGCTGCAGCAGGTAGCCAAGCCCCCGGTCGGACGCGACGAACTCGGCCACGACCGCGGCGGTGGCCGACAGGGCCGCGCCGACCTTGAGCCCGGTGAAGATCTCCGGCAGCGCCTGCGGCAGGCGAATCTTCAGGAACATGCGCAGGCCGCCCGCGCCAGTGGTGCGGGCGAAATCCATCACGTCTGGATCGACCGACTTGAAACCCGCCACGCTCGCCACGACGATGGGGAAGAAGCACAGCAGGAACACGATCAGCAGCTTCGGACCGAAGCCGAAGCCGAACCAGATGATGAACAGCGGCGCGATCGCGATCTTGGGAATGATCTGCAGGAAGACAATCACCGGATAGATCGCCTCCTCGACAAAGCGCCAGCGCACCACCGCCCAGGCCAGCGGAATGCTGACCACGACCGCCAGCAGATAGCCGCCGAGAATCTCCTGCGTGGTCACCCAGGCCGCGCTGAATACTGTCGGCCAGCGCTTCAGGAACTCCGTCCAGATCCGGCTCGGCGGCGGCAGCAGATACTCCTTGATGCCAAACAGCTTGACGGCGAATTCCCACAGCAGGAACAGCGACACGAAAACGATGATCAGCCCAATCCGACGCCGCAGCCAGGTCGCGATGCGACGCCCGGACGTGGGACGATCGAGGGCTGGCGCGCTCACGCCGCATCTCCGCCGGGCGGCCTGTCGAAAACACCGAACCGGGCCGG
>JBMOJG010000004.1:0-14789 GCA_049316925.1 Alsobacter sp.
CATTTTGCGCTATCCGGTCTGATCAGAGCGGCGGCGCGGCGCGGCAGGTCGCCACCAGTTCGGCGAAGGTTTCGGCCGCCTGCGGGCGCCGCGCCTCCTCGACGTCGTGGATCAGCTCCACCAGCCGGCGGATGCCGGGCGTGTCGATGCCGGCCTGGGCGCCCAGCGTGGCGATCAGGCCGATCTGGGGATCGACCTCGGTCCGGCGGCGGCGGACCGCGAGGTCACGCCAGACACCGGAATGGGTCTTGGCCGTGTACCGGTTGAACTCGGCTAGCGCCGCAACGCTGGCGCGCGAGCCCTCAACCGGAGCGCCGGGCATGAAGGCGGCAGGATCGAAGCCGTTGAAGCCCCGCGGTGTGACGCCGCGAGCGCGCGCCACGGCCATGACCTCGCGGCCGAGGCGGTCGAAGGCGGGAAAACGCTCGACCTTTTCGAAGTTCCCGGTCATCGAATCCATGGTCAGGGCGGTGGCAAACAGCATCGCACCGTAGCCGAGCTTGCCCCACAGATAGCCCCAGATGTCGTCGGTCAGCACGGCATTCGGCTCAAAGACGCGCAGAAGCTCGAACATCGCCTGCGTCCGGCTGCGGATCGAGCCATCGATCTCGCCCACCACCACCGCGCCGCGGTTGCCGAACAGGACCTGGCCCGGGCCGAGCCAGTCGGCACCGAAATTGACGAAGCAGCCCATCGTGCGGCCGGCGCCAACCACGTCCGCAATGGCGATCTCGTTGAGGCCGTTCTGGGCCGAGAGGACGTAGCCATCGGCTGCCAGGCGGGGTGCGAGGGCTGCCATCGCCGCGGCGGTAGCCTGCGCCTTCACGGCCAGGACAATGATGGGGAACGTGCCGCGGACTGCGTCCGGCGTCACCGCCGGGATGCGCTGCGTGAAGGTCTCGACCGGCCCCTCGATGGCCAGGCCGATGGTCCGGCACGCCTCGACATGCTCGGCGACAACATCGACAAGCATGACATCGAGCCCGGCCCTCGCCCAGTAGGCGGCCAGCGTTCCGCCAATGGCACCACCGCCCCAGACGAGGATGGGCGCGGTCACGACTGGCCTCCCGGCAGGCGACCGCGGGGCAGCGTCTCCGTGTGGGTGGCGACGAAGCACTCCCCCGTCGGCAGCACCCAGCCCCGGTACATGCCGAGCGTGTTGAACGGCACGGCGACGTTTCCATGGGCGTCCACCGCCGCCATGCCGGCGCCGATGCCGAAGCCGCCGATCCGGTCGAACACGACCGCGTGGGTGGCCTGGTCGAGGGACAGGCCGCGATAGTCCATCAGGGACGCGACCTCATGGCCCGCCACCGTGCGGATGAAGTACTCGCCCATGCCGGTTCCCGAAACGGCGCAAACGCCGTTGCGCGCATAGGTACCGGCGCCGATGATCGGCGTGTCGCCGACACGGCCGGGCGGCTTGTTGGTGAAGCCGCCGGTCGAGGTGGCGGCGGCCAGGTCGCCGGACCGGTCGAGGGCCGCGGCCCCCACGGTGCCGTGCTTTTCAGCCTCGCTCGCCTTGCCCAGCGTGCCGTCCCGGGCATGGGCCTGCATGGCGGCCAGCGCCCGGACGCGACGCGACGTGGTGAAGTAGCCGTTGTCGACGATGTCGAGCCCTGCCTCCTCGGCGAAGCGGTCGGCTGCCGGACCCGCCAGCAGCACCGTGCGGCCCGCCTCGAGCAGCGCCCGGGCGGCCTTGACGGGATTGCGGATTCGTCGTGCCGCCGTGACGGCACCGGCCGCCAGCGTGCGGCCATCCATGATCGAACTATCGAGCTCGTGCTCGCCATCGGCGTTGAGGGCGGCGCCATGGCCGGCGTTGAAATGCGGGCTGTCCTCCATCGCCACGACGGCGGCCTGGACGGCATCGAGAGCGCGTCCGCCTGCAGCGAGAATGGCCCAGCCCGCCGCCAGCGCGCCGGCGAGATGATCGGCCGACTCCGCCCATTCGGCCTCGGAGAGCTCCTTGCGTGCCAGGGTGCCGCATCCGCCGTGGAGAGCAAGGGCAATGGGGGGCATGGACAGGTCTCGCTGCGACAGGAGGGCCGACCCGTGGTGGCCGGCCGGTTGATCCCGCAGGCCCTGGGGCCGGCGGGACCTGCGATCAGATGCGGGCACACCGCAACCAATGGATCCGGCCAGGCTGGCTGGCCGGGCCTCCCCGGCCGCCTTATCTGGCCGGGCGGACGTTCATCGCCAGCGTGTCCTCGTCGGCACGCGGCTTCACCGTGACCTTGTCCTTCTGCATCGCCCAGGCGGACGAGACCGCGACGATCGGCAGACGCGGCCGGTCGACCGCCACGATGGCGTTGGCCTGCTCGAGGAAGCTGCGGCGCTTGGCCTCGTCCATCTCGACGGCGGCGTCCTGGATCAGCTTGTCCATGGCCGGGTTGGCGTAGCCCAGCACGTTGAACGCGCCGAAACGCCTGGCCGGGTCGTTGGAGTGGGCGATCGACGACAAAGTGTAGTGGGCTTCGCCGGTCAGCGTGCCCCAGCCCGACATCGACATCGAGAACTCGCCGCGGGTGCGGGCCGGGAAGAAGACTGCGCCCGGCATGGCATTCGCGGCCACGTCGATGCCGATGCGGGCGAGCATCTGGGCAATCGAGGTGCCGACCTGGCGGTCGCCCGGCAGGCGGTCATTGGTGAAGGCGAAGCCGACCTTGAAGCCGTTGGGATAGCCGGCCTCGGCCATCAGCTTCTTGGCCTTGTCGATGTCGGGCTTCAGGGACGGAAGGCTCTTGTTGTAGCCGAAGATCGTCGGGGTCACGAGCTGGTTGACCGGCTGGCCGAGGCCCTCCATGGCGATCTCGGCGAGCGCCGGACGGTCGATGGCGAGGTCGATGGCCTCCCGCACGCGGGGATCGCGCATCGGGTTGGCGGGCAGCGGCGAGCCGTCCTTGGCGGAGACGGTCGGTGCCTTCTCGCGCATGTCGAGCTCGACATTGAACACGTAGACCGTGTCAGCCTTGACGACCCGCAGCTTGGTGTCGCGCTCGAGCGTCGGCACGTCGGAAGCCGGGACGCGCACGATGAGGTCCAGCTGGCCGGCCTTGAGCTGGGCGACACGGGCCGCATCATTGGGGATCTCGCGCCGGACCACCTTCTCCCACGGCTCCTTGCCGCCCCAGAAGCCATCGAAACGTTCGATGACCATCTGGTCCTTCGGTGTCCACGACACGAAACGGTACGGCCCGGTGCCAACCGCGGCCTTGCCGCTGTTGAAGGCCTCGTTCGCGGTGTCCTTGGTCAGCCCGGCCGCGGCCTTGGCCGACACGACGAACAGGCGGATGAAGTCATTCGGCAGGTTCGGCGCCGGACCATCGGTGACGATGTGAACGGTGAGGTCGTCGACGATCTTCACCTCCTTGACGCGACGGATATAGATCGTCGTCGGGTTGGGACCCGACACCACGGGGATCCGCTCGATCGAGAACTTCACGTCAGCCGCGGTGAAGGGCGAGCCGTCGTGGAACTTCACGCCCGGGCGCAGCTTGAATTCCCAGGTGGACGTATCGATCGCCTTCCACGAGGTGGCCAGCCGCGGCTCCAGAGACAGGTCGTCGCCCGACCACACAAGCGTGTCGAAGACGTGCTTGAGCGCCTCGGCATGGGTGCCGGTGGCCGTAAAATGCGGATCGATCGATTCCGGACCGGAGCGCACTCCGATATTCAGCGTTTGGGCAAAGGCGGCCGTCGAGGCCGTCAGCATCAGCGCAGCCGCAAACGCGGCGCCAACGGTGGCATACTTTCTCATGGGGTAGATCCCTCCGCGGTGAAATCTGTGTGGACGAAGTCGGGGTCGTCGCCGGCATGGCCGGGCCAGGCCGGCGAGGCCTGAACCAGCCGTGCCAGAAGGTCGCGCAGCGTGCGCCGCTCGGCCGGCGAAAGCGCCGCCAGCATGGTGTGCTGCCGTGCCGCCATCATGGGCATCGCCTCGTCGACGACGCTGCGGCCCTGCGGCGTCAACCGCAGCGCATAGCTGCGCCGGTCGCCGCTGTCGGTTGCACGCATGACAAGGCGGGCGCGCACCAGCTTCTGGATGGCGCGGCTGATGGTGTTCTTGGGAAAGCCCGATGACAGGACGATGTTCTTGGCCGCCACGCCCTCGCGTAGCGCAAGCGAGTACAGAACCACGAATTCCGGTCGCACCAGGTCGAACCGCGCCGCGATCCAGTCATAGACCGGGACATTGAAGTGATTGGCCACATAGTTGATGCGGAACGAGAACCAGCAGGGATCCTCGGCGAGCTTGACCAAGGTAAGCGGATCGAGCGTCGCGCCAGCGGGTGGCGCGGGCGGCGCGTCGTCACGGGTCTGCGATGCCGAATTTGCGAGCACCCTGATGTCCCGATTGGTTCCAAATGGAACTTGACGGGATTTTCAACCACGGGTCAAGCTGTGCGGGTGTATCGGTCACTCTGCCCGATCGACGCCAGACCGGACCCGCCATGCTCGGCTTCGTTATCCAGCGCCTGCTGCAGGCCGTGATCGTCATGCTGGTCATGTCGATGCTGGTGTTTGTCGGCGTCTATGCAATCGGCAATCCGATCGACGTTCTGATCTCCCCTGACGTCACGCAGCAGATCAGGCTGGAGACGATCGCCAAATACGGTTTCGACCGCCCACTCTACGAGCAGTATTTCACCTTCCTGAGGCGCCTGTTGCAGGGCGACCTGGGGCGCTCCTTCGTGTTCAACATGCCGGTGATGGACCTGATCCTCAGCCGGCTGCCTGCCACGCTGGAGCTGACGCTCGCAGCCGTCATCTCCGCCACGCTGATCGGCGTGCCGCTGGGAATTTTCGCCGGCTACCGGCCCGACGGGATCGCGGCCCGGATCATCATGGCGGCATCGGTCATCGGCTTTTCGGTGCCGACGTTCTGGATCGGGCTCGTGCTGATCCTCACCTTTGCGGTGCAGCTCGGTTGGCTTCCGGCCGGAGGGCGCGGCGAGACTGTTGCCGTGTTCGGGGTTCCGTGGAGCTTCCTGACACTGAACGGTCTCAGCCATCTCGTGCTGCCGGCGCTGAATCTGGCGCTCTTCAAGTTCGCCCTGATGGTGCGCCTGTCGCGGGCCGGGACCCGGGAGGTGATGCTCACCGACACGGTGAAATTCGCCCGCGCCGCCGGCGAGAGCGAGTGGACGATCCTGCGCCGACACGTGCTGTGGCTGATCGCCATCCCGATCGTCACGGTGTTCGGCCTCGAGCTCGGCTCGACTCTGGCCTTCGCGGTGGTCACCGAGACGATCTTCTCGTGGCCGGGACTGGGCAAGCTCATCATCGACAGCATCCAGTCGCTCGACCGTCCGGTGATGGTCGCCTATCTGGTGCTGGTCTCGATGCTGTTCATCCTGATCAATTTCGCGGTCGACATTGCCTATGTGGCGCTCGACCCACGGTTGCGGAAGGCGCGCGCATGAGTGCGTCGACGCCACTCGGCCGGTTCCGGGAGGAGTTTGCGGAAAACAGGGTCGCCGTGGTGGCGCTGTTCGTCGTCGTCGCCTTCGTGGGCCTGGCGCTGCTGGCGCCGCTGGTCGCGCCGCAAAATCCCTACGACCTCGCCAATCTGTCGCTGATGGATGCCCGGCGGCCGCCGGGATTTGTCGGCTCGGGCGGCTACACCCACTGGCTGGGAACCGATGCGCAGGGCCGCGACCTGCTCTCCGCCATTTTGTACGGGCTGCGCATCTCGCTGCAGCTCGGCGTCGCCGCCGGCGCGATTGCGCTCGTTGCCGGCGCCACTCTCGGGGCGGGCGCGGCCTATCTGGGCGGCCGCATCGAGGCGCTGATCATGCGCATCGTCGACCTGCAGCTGTCGTTTCCGGCCATCCTGCTGGCGCTCGTGCTGTCCGCCCTGCTGGGCCAGGGCAAGCTGCAGCTCGTCATCGCGCTGGTTACGGCGCAATACGCCTATTTCGCGCGCACGGCCCACGGTGCCGCCGTGGCGGAACGGTCGAAGGAGTATGTGGAGGCGGCGCTGTCGATCCCGTTGCCGGCCCGGACCGTGGTGTTCCGCCATATCCTGCCGAACTGCATGCCGCCGCTGATCGTGGTGGCGACAGTGCAGGTGGCCAACGCCATCGCGCTGGAGGCGACCCTGTCGTTCCTCGGCCTTGGCCTGCCACCCACCGAGCCTTCGCTCGGCGCCCTGATCGCCAACGGCTTCCAGTACATGCTGTCTGGCCGCTACTGGATCTCGATCTATCCGGGTATCGCCCTGATCGTGCTGATCATCGCCGTCAACGTGGTGGGTGACCAGATCCGCGACCAGTTCAATCCGCGGTTGCAGCGATGAGCGAGCCCCTGCTCACCGTCCGCGGCCTGTCGACCGCGTTCCACACGCGGGCCGGGATCGTCCAGGCGGTCAACAATGTGTCGTTTGACGTGGCGCAGGGCGAAGTCCTCGGCCTCGTCGGCGAGAGCGGCTCGGGCAAGACGGTGACGGGCTTTTCGTTGCTGGGGCTTGTCGACCCGCCCGGAAGGATCACCGCGGGATCGATCCGGTTCGAAGGCAGGGAACTGGTCGGCCTGCCGCAGGCCGAGCTGCGGCGGATGCGCGGTCGACGCATGGCCATGGTGTTCCAGGATCCGGCCACGACGCTGAACCCGGTCCTGACCATCGGCCAGCAGATGCAGCTGGCGCTTGAAGCGCACGAGCGCATGTCGGGCGCTGCGGCGGCAAGCCGCTGCGCTGCCGTGCTCGGGCGCGTCGGCATTCCCGATGCGGCCAGCCGACTGGCAGCCTATCCGCACCAGTTCTCCGGCGGCATGCGGCAGCGCGTGGCCATCGCCATCGCGTTGCTCCATCGCCCCGCCTTGATCGTGGCGGACGAGCCGACCACCGCACTCGACGTGTCGATCCAGGCGCAGATCCTGACGGAAATGAAGGAGCTGGTGGCCGAGCTCGGCATGGCGATGATCTGGATCAGCCATGACCTCGCCACGGTCTCGTCGCTCGCCGACCGGATCGCGGTCATGTATGCGGGCCGCCTCGTCGAGGACGGGCCGACAGCCGCGGTGCTGCGAGAGCCCCGCCATCCCTATACGCAGGGGCTGATCGACAGCCTCCCCTCACGCGGTACGCCGGGCCAGGACCTCGCGCAGATCCCAGGCACGACGCCCTCGCTGCTCGACCTGCCGCCCGGATGCCCGTTTGCGCCCCGCTGCCCCCGTGCGACGGGTGCCTGCACCTTGATGCCGGAGGAAGCGCGGGCTGGCCTGCGCGGATGGCGCTGCCACCACCCGGGCGGAGCCGGCGCATGAGTGAGGATTTCGCCCGGATCGAGGCGGTGTCGCGCCGGTTCACTCCGCGCCTTTCCGTCGGCGACCGCATCGCCGCAGCCCTCGGCGCACCGGTCGACACACGGACCGTGCATGCGGTGGATGGGGTCTCGCTGACCATCCGCAAGGGCGAGGTGCTCGGCCTCGTTGGCGAGAGCGGCTGCGGGAAGTCGACACTCGGCCGCGTCCTGACCGGCATCCTGCCGCCGAGCGCGGGCAAGGTGAGCGTGGCCGGCGAACCGGTCATGAGTGCCGGCCCCAAGCCGGTGAAGCTCACCCGGCGGGTGCAGATGGTGTTCCAGAACCCGTATGCGTCGCTCAACCCGCGCATGCGCGTTGGTGAGGCCGTCGCCGAGGGGCCCCTGGCACACGGTCTGACCACCGGTGCGGAGGCCGGCGACTATGTTGCCTCCTGGCTTGCCCGGGTGGGCCTCGACCCGGCCTTCGCGTCGCGCTACCCGCACCAGTTCTCGGGCGGGCAGCGCCAGCGCATCGCCATCGCGCGGGCGCTGGCCATGCAGCCCGATATGCTGGTATGCGACGAGCCGGTGGCCTCGCTCGACGTCTCGATCCAGGCCCAGATCGTCAATCTGTTCCTGCAGCTGCGGCGCGAGCTCGGGCTGACGATGCTGTTCATCAGTCACGATCTCGGTGTCGTCCGCCACCTGTGCGACCGGGTGGCTGTGATGTATCTCGGCCGGATCGTTGAGGTGGCGAATGTGGCTGACCTTTATGCACGACCAATGCACCCCTATGCGCGGGCGCTGCTCGACAGCCTGCCGCAGCTGCGGCTGGACGACGACGCGCTGGTGACGTTTCGGGCCGTCGCTGGCGAGCTGCCCTCCCCGCTGGCCCCGCCGCCAGGCTGCCACTTCAACCCGCGCTGCCCAAGGGTGGAGCCGATCTGCCGCACCCTGCGCCCCGCCTTGGACACTCTCCTGCCCGGACACGCCGTCGCGTGCCACGTGGCGCAGGCGGAAGCCGCTGCAGCCAGCCCCCCGGCAGGCTGAACTCCTGAATCAGGTTTGGCCGCCTCGATCCTGAGATATCGTTCCTTTTGAATCTGCTGGAAGCAAGACGACCCGGACGCATTTGTCTGGTCCTTGCGATCGGGCTGACCGCTGTGTCCTGCAACACCCGATCGGTACCCCGCTATGCCTCCACGAGATTGTTTTCGCTCTCGACAGAACAGTCACTGCGTCTTGCAGTGTCCCTGCGCAGTCTTCGCGCGCCAGGTCCGGCCCGATTTCAAGATCGTTAATGAATTGCGCGCAGATTGATCACGATAAACAATCTGTCGGGGCACGACGATGAGCTGGCCGAAGAGGATTGCCGTTGGAGCGGGGCTGATCGCTCTGGTTTACGTGTTCTCGCCGTTGCCACGTCAGAGCAATGACGTGACGACAACTGCGTCGACGCGCCCCGCTCCGCCGGTTCGCCAGACCGAGACGGCCCGGGTCGAGCCCCGTCCGATGCCGACAGGCCCTGCGCCGGCCGCAACCCGCGTGCAAGAGTCTCCGACCGCGCGCGGCTTCGAGACCGCCAGCCGCTCGCCGCTGTGCGAGCGCGACCCGATTGCCTGCCTGATCCAGCCCCAGACGGCCAAGCGCCCGGTCTACGATCCCGTCGTCACCGGCTCCGTGCCGCAGGGCGGGCGCGTTCGCGATGGCAAGCCTAAGGCCAACTGAACGGTTTGCCCGTTCGGGCGTTTTGCTGCCCCCCTATTGCCGGACAGCGGGGCGAAAATTCCCGTCCGTCTTGTCCAAAGGAAGTCTCGACGGCCTTCCGAACGCACCCTAGGCTTTGGCGCGCCTGACCCTGCAGGCGTTTTCGAGCGACGCGAGCCTGTTTGCGAGCGGCGTCGCCTTCCCAGAGGCGGCTGGATTAAACTGCGGACCGCTCTGTCTTTCGCGACTGCCGGTCCCGAACGGAGAAAAGCGCGCAACCGCACCTTGCCTGAGCATTTCCGCCTGTTCCGATATCGTCGCTGAAGTCTCCTTAGTGATCTGGAGGCCGTCGACGAGGCAATCGCACGACGTGTGAGTGGGTTTGCCATACTGGAACAAGACCTGCCCGACGACGCATGCGTTCCAGATGCGTGCGCTGACATCCGTGGTCGTCACCGGCATGTACATCAGCCAGCCGACATATGTTGCCACGATCGCTGTAATTCCTGCGATCAACAAGAACAGGGCCTTGATCGCTTTCCACATGCGTGACGCCCCGCTCTTTCTGCTCAGAGAGCTTCATGCAAGCATGGACGCATTAAACAAATATAACTGGAGTTGACCCGCTGGCGCTGTCAGATAAACGTTGGCCTGCCTTGGGGGCGGGTGGCGGTAGCCTCGGCGGCATGAGCCAGGCCCGCATCTTCCGCGTTTGAATCAGAAATCACCAGATTTGGGGATCCCGATTCCTTCAAAAAACAGCATGCTCTAAGGTCCCTTGCGGTCGACGGAGTGCAGCGATGATCCCGGATCTTCTCGACGTGCTCGGCATGACCCTGCGGGACGCGCACCAGCAGGTTTCCTTCGTCATTACCGAGCTGCCGCAGGACATGGCGGACCTGCGTGCGCTGGTCGACGGCGCGCTGCAGCTGGCCGACGAGGCGCGGCAGCGGCTGGTCGAGGTCCAGATCGAGCCTGCCCGGCACGCCGAGCTGTTTGCTGCGTTTGCCGGTGTCGTGCTGAGCGGCACGGCCCGCGCGGGTGTGATGCGGCTCGTTTTTGAGCCGGCGCAATCCACCGACGCCGAATCCTGACACAACGGACTCCCCGGCTCCCGCACGGCGCGCTTGTCGCCGGTCGGCAGACGGCACTACGATCCGCAGACATTCCGGGGAGGATCCATCGTGACGCATTCGCCGACGCGGCTCAGCCGTCGCCTTTTCGTGGCCAGCGCCGCTGCTGCCGTCGCTGCGCCCGCCGTCGTCCGGGCCCAGGCCCCCAGCCTGAAGATCGGCGTCATGCTGCCGCGCTCGGGCTTCTTCGCCCAGGCCGGGCAGAGCTGCCATCGCGGCGCGCTGGCCGCCCCCAAGGTGCTGGCGGATCTCGGCTACAAGGTCGATCTGGTCCATATCGATACGGAATCCTCGGCCGATGTGGCCCGGACCCAGGCCGAGCGGGCCGTGAACGACGGCGTCCACTGTCTGATCGGGGCGTTTGACAGCGGGCACACTCTGGCCATCGCCCAGGTGGCGGAACAGCGGCAGGTGCCGCTGATCTGCAACATCGCGGCGGCGCCGCAGATCACCGAGCAGGGCTACAAGTTCCTTGTCCGCAACTTCCAGACCGGCGGCCAGCTCGTCACCAACGGGCTGCGGCTGATGCGCTCCATCTCCGAAGCCACCAAGGTGGAGTTCAAGACCGCGGTGTTCCTGCACGCCAACGACACGTTCGGCACGGCGCAGCGGTCCGCCATGGATGCCATCTTCCCACGCCAGAACATGCCGTTCCAGCTGGTGGAGAGTATCGCCTACGACCCCAAGGCGCAGGATCTGGCGGTCGAGGTGACCAAGATGCGGTCGCTGAACCCGGACCTCGTGATGGTCGTGACCCGCGCAGGCGACGCGATCAAGCTGGTGCGCGACATGGTGCGCCAGCGCTTCGAGCCCAAGGCGATCATCTCGCCCGGCTCGCCTGGCCTCTATGACGAGGAGTTCTACCAGGCGCTCGGCCCGCTCTCGGACTACCTGATGTACAATCTGCCGTGGGCGAACCCGAAATCGGACATGACGCAGGCGCTGGAGGCTTCATTCAAGGCGGCCAACCCGAACAACCGGTTCGCAGTCGACTGCTTCAACGCCGGCTTCACCTTCGAGGCCATCCTGGTGGCGGCGGACGCCTTCAAGCGCGCCGGCACGACGGCAGGACCGGCGCTGATGGAGGCCGTCAGGGCCACCAACATCGAAAAGCACGTGATGATCGGCGGGCCGATCACCTTCGATACCAAGGGCAACAACCCCAATATCGGATCGGCCGCGGTGCAGAACCGCAACCGCACCCCGACCGTGGTGCTTCCATCGGACGTCGCCGCGGCCGCGCCGGTTCTGCCGATGCCGTCCTGGCAGGGCCGGAGCTGAACAGGCCTGACCAGTCTCTCCTGCCCGGCCCCCGTCGCGGCTTCGGTCAGCGAGGCCCGGCAGGGGGCGCAAACAGCAGTGCGGCCAGATCACAGCCGGCCGCCTGCAACGTCCTCGCGTCGTCCGAGGCCGCGTCGAGCTTGTCGTCGATCGCCAGGTGGGCGCGTCCGTGCACCGTCGACCAGACGAGATGCTCGAGCGCCAGCCGGGCCTCCGGATCGTCCAGGCCCCGGTAGGCTGCTGCTGGACCGCAGAGGTCGGACAGTTGCCTGCGCGCCTCCCCGGCCGACTGCTGGAGAGCGGTATCGGTCCAGTCGAGGAGGCCGGCAGAAAACATCAGCCGGAACAAGGTTGGTTGTGCCTGTGCAAAGCCCAGATAGGCGTGTTCGGCAGCGCGCATATGCGCCATGGGATCGGTGGGCGCGGCTGCGCCGGCCTCCCGCAAGACCGTTTCGAAGCGACTGAAGCCGACGGTGGCCAGCGCCGTTCGCAGGCCTTCCAGCGTTCCAAAATGATGGGCCGGCGCCGCATGGGACACGCCCACCGACGCGGCAAGCGCCCGCAGGCTCAGGGCGCTCAGCCCGTCCCGCTCCAGCATGGCGAGCCCGGCGTCGACCAGAGCGTTGCGCAGATCCCCGTGGTGGTAGCGCGGCGCGGTGGACTCACCCCCGGTCATGGCATTCCCTGCATCTTGACGATGACAAGATAGACGGCTAAACCAAATCTAGTCACTGACAAGACAAAAGGCAATGCGATGGATCCGTCTGCGCTTTTCTCCGTAGCCAGCACCGCGGCCATGCTCGGCTGGCTGGTTCTGATCCTGCTGCCGCGATGGCCGATCCTGCTCACCGCTCTGTCGGCCGGACTCGTCGGTGCCCTCTGCGTCGCGTATTCGGCGCTGATGCTGGCATTTTTTTTCAGGTCCGGTGGCGGCTTCGGCAGCCTCGCGGCTGTCCGCACCCTGTTTGCGTCGGACCCGGTTTTGCTCGCCGGCTGGATCCACTACCTCGCGTTTGATCTGTTCGTCGGGATCTGGATCGCCAGGCAGGCGGACAGCATCGGTCTGAGCCGCCTCGTCCAGGCCCCGATCCTGCTCGCCACGTTCATGTTCGGACCGCTCGGCCTGCTGCTGTTCCAGGGCTGCCAGACGGGTACCCGCCTTGCCGCGCCTGCCACCCATCGGAGCGCATGATGACATCAAGCCCCGTCGCCGCTGCGCTGGCCCGCCCGCGGGCCTCCCTCGAAGCCATCCTGCTGGCCGGCATCGGCTTCCAGGCCGCAGTGTTGCTGGCGAGCCTGCCAGCAGCGTGGCTCGATGACCGGTCGTTCAACGGCGGCCTGCTCTGGGCAAAACCGCTGAAATTCGAGGCCTCGCTGATCCTCAACATGCTGACGCTGCTGCTCCTGGCTCGGCTGATTGCCCCGGAATTCCGCGACCGGCCCTGGGTGCGCTGGAGTGTGCTGGCCGTCGTCACCGCCAGCACGTTCGAGATCTCCTACATCGTCCTGCAGGCGGCTCGCGGGGTTGGCTCCCACTACAATGTCGGCACCCCGGCCGAGTCCCTCGGCTACGCGCTCATGGGGATCGGCGCCGTGATCCTCGTGGCCGGCAGCTTCGTGTTCGGCCTCGCGGTCCTGCGGTCGCCTCCCGAGCCGGGCCGTACCGGGCTCCGCACTGGAGCGATCGCCGGGCTGCTCGCCGGCTCGGTCCTGACGTTGTTGACGGCCGGCGTCCTGTCGGCCAACCCGGGCCACTGGGTGGGTGGATTGCGCACCGACGCCGCAGGCATCCCCCTTGCCGGGTGGTCGACGACCGGTGGCGACCTGAGGGTGCCGCACTTCTTCGCGACGCATCTGATGCAGGCGCTGCCCGTCGTCGGGTGGCTGGCCGACCGACTTGTGCCCCGTCTCGGCCTCGGCGTGGTGGCGGCCGCGACGGTGGCCGGGATTGCGGTGGTGGCCGCAACGTTCGTCCAGGCGATGGCAGGACGAGCGTTCTGGGGCTGAACGAGGCCTTTGCCGCCCTATGCCGAGATTTAGCCTAAACGAATGCACCGGCCAGGGGCCGGTACATGACTGTTTCAGGTGGCGCAGGCCGCTGGGTTAGATCCTGCCAAGGCCATGCTCAGCCCGTCAGAGCGAGCCTCAGCCGCGCGGTATCGGGGATGTCGACCTCGACCTCCAGCGTCGACATGGTGTCGCCGCGCTCCATCCGGACCCTGACGTTTTCGGGCTCAAGCGGAACGTGGCGGGCAATCACGGCGAGGATCTCCTCTCGCAGCACCGAGACGAGATCGGTGCGGCCGAAGGCCGAGCGTTCGTGGGCGAGCAGCACCTGCAGCCGATCGCGGGCGACGGGCGCGGAGCCACGTCGCGTGAACAGGCTGAGGATCTTCATGCCGCCCTCCGGCCAAACAGCTTGCCGAGGAAGCCGGTGCGTTCGGCCGAAAAGCTGAGCGGCACCACCTCGCCGGACAGTCGGCGCGCCGCTTCCGCGTAGGCGCGGCCGGCCGGCGTGGCGGCGGCGCAAACGGTGACCGGCTGGCCGAGATTGGAGGCGCGCAGCACGTCCTGGCTCTCCGGCACGATGCCGAGCAGGGGGATCGACAGGATCTCCAGGACGTCGTCGACCTTGAGCATCTCGCCGCGCTCGGCGCGGGCGCGGTCGTAGCGGGTGAGCAGCAGGTGCTTTTCCATGCGCTCGCCGCGCTCGGCCCGCGCGGTCTTGCTATCGAGCAGGCCAATGATGCGGTCGCTGTCGCGCACCGACGAGACCTCGGGGTTGGTCACCACCACGGCGACATCGGCATGGCGCATGGCCAGCGTCGCGCCGCGCTCGATGCCGGCCGGGCTGTCGCAGATCACCCAGTCGAACCTCTCGCGCAGCTCGTCGAGCACGCGGGCGACGCCTTCGGGCGTCAGCGCATCCTTGTCGCGCGTCTGGGACGCCGGCAGCAGGTGCAGCGTGTCGATGCGCTTGTCGCGGATCAGCGCCTGGGCGAGCTTGGCCTCGCCCTGGATGACATTGACGAAGTCATAGACGACCCGGCGCTCTGCTCCCATGACGAGATCGAGATTGCGCAGGCCGACGTCGAAATCGACAACCGCGACGTTTTGCCCGGACTGGGCCAGTGCCGCACCGAGCGCGGCGGTCGAGGTGGTCTTGCCGACCCCGCCCTTTCCGGAGGTCACCACGAGGACCTTGGCCATGCTTTTCTCCTTCATTGTCGGCATCAGCCGAACTGTTGCGGCAAGAGCCGCGATGCACCGGCTTCGGCCGGGGGAAAACTCAGTCGGTCGCCGCGACCAGCAGAACATCGTTGTCGACCCGAGCCTGCACGGGCCGGTCGAGAAGCAACGGGTCGATGTCGTCGGCAGCCTTGTAGAGCCCGTCGATGGCCAGGAGCTCGGCCTGGAAGCG
>JBMOJG010000005.1:0-14669 GCA_049316925.1 Alsobacter sp.
GGACATGCTGAGCGACGCGCTGCGCCTCGCCCGGGTTCGCCGCGGCGAGCGCGCGCTGCGGGCCGAGGCCGAGGCGGCGATTGCCTATATGGGACTCGAGGCTGTCGCCGACCGACCGGTGGCCGGGCTGCCGTTCGGCACCCAGAAGCGCGTCGAACTTGCCCGTGCCCTGGCCGCCCGCCCGCGGCTGCTGCTGCTCGACGAGCCGGCCGGCGGGCTCAACCACGACGAGGTGACGGCGCTCGGCACGCTGATCCGCCGCATCCGCGACGACCGCGGCGTCACGGTGCTGCTTGTCGAGCACCACATGGGCCTCGTCATGTCGATTGCCGACCATGTGGTGGCGCTGAATTTCGGCCGCAAGCTCGCAGAGGGCCCGCCGGCGGCGGTACAGCGGGACCCCGAGGTGATCCGCGCCTATCTGGGAGGGCCCGGCGCATGAGCGTGCCGCTGCTCGAGGTGCGCGGGCTGACGGCCGCCTACGGTCAGGTGCCGGCCCTGCATGGCCTCGATTTCGCCATCGCGGCCGGCTCGGTCACGGCGCTGCTGGGCGCCAACGGCGCCGGCAAGACCACCACGCTGCGCGCCCTGACCGCGATGGTGAAGGCCGCCGGGGACGTGCGGTTCGAGGGCCGGCCGATGAACCGCCGCTCCACCGAGGACGTGGCGCGCTACGGCATCGCCCATGTGCCGCAGGGCCGCGGCACCTTCACCCGCATGACGGTCGCCGAGAACCTGGCACTGGGGGCCATGACCCGCCGTGATCAAGCCGGCATCCGTGCCGACATCGAGCGGATGTATGGCTATTTCCCCATCCTGCGCACGCGTCGCGAGCAACAGGCCGGGACCCTGTCAGGCGGCGAGCAGCAGATGCTGGCGGTCGCCCGCGCGCTGATGCTGCGGCCGCGCCTGATGCTGCTGGACGAGCCCTCCTTCGGCCTGGCGCCGCTGGTGGTGCGGGAGCTGTTCGGAATCCTCGCCGCCGTCAACCGGGACGAGAAGGTCAGCATGATGATCGTCGAGCAGAATGCCGGCCTCGCGCTGGGGCTCGCCAGCCACGCCTATCTGCTCGAGACCGGGCGGATCGTGCTCGACGGCCCCTCCGCGGCGATCAGCGCCGACGAGGGCGTCCGCCGCGCCTATCTGGGCTACTGAGGGCGCCGGCATGGAACTCCTCGGTCAACAGATCATCGCCGGCCTCGCCACGGGCGCCATCTATGCCTGCATGGCGCTGGCGGTGGTGATGATCTACCAGGCCATCGACCATCTGAATTTTGCCCAGGGCGAGATGGCGATGGTCTCCACCTTCGTCTGCTGGCAGATGCTGCAGTGGGGCGTGCCCTACTGGGCGGCCTTCGTGCTCACCGTCGCGCTGTCCTTCGCCGGCGGCGTCGTCATCGAGCGGGTCGTGTTCAAGCCGCTGAAGGATGCGCCGGTGCTGTCGCACGTGGTGGTGTTCATCGCGCTGTTCGCCATCCTCAACAGTGCTGCGGGCTTCATCTGGGACTTCACCATCAAGCCCTTCCCGAGCCCGTTCGGTGCCGGCTCCTTCCTCGGCACGGGCCTGCTCAGCAAGCACCAGGCCGGCATGATCGGCGTGACCCTGCTGGTGCTGGCTCTGCTGTGGGCCTTCTTCCGCTTCACCCGCACCGGGCTGGCGATGCGGGCCGCTGCCTCCAACCCGGAGTCGGCCCGGCTGGCAGGCATCCGCGTCGGCTGGATGATCGCGCTCGGCTGGGGCATGGCGGCGGCCATCGGCGCCGTCGCCGGCATGCTGATCGCCCCGGTGGTGTTCCTCGATCCCAACATGATGCTGTCGATCCTGCTCTATGGCTTCGCCGGCGCCGTCCTGGGCGGCCTCGGCAGCCCGGCCGGTGCGGTGGCGGGCGGTTTCGCGGTCGGCGTCGTGGAGAACCTCGCCGGCACCTACATCCCGGTCATCGGCGGCGAGCTCAAGCTGCCGATCGCCCTGGTGCTGATTGTCGCCGTGCTGGTGGTGAAGCCCAACGGCCTGTTCGGCCGCATGACCGTGCAGAGGGTCTGAACCATGGCCCTGGAAGCCCCAGCCGCGCGTGCCGCACCGCCCCAGCCACGCCGCGCCGTGGCGGCTGATCCCGGCCTGTGGCTGGGTCTTGCCGTCATTGTCGCCCTGTGCGCGCTGCCCTTCTTCGTCCGCAATTTCGTCGTCTTCCAGATGACGATGGTGCTGGTCTACGCGCTCGCCATTCTCGGCCTCAATCTGCTCACCGGCATCAGCGGCCAGTTCTCCCTCGGCCACGGCGCCTTCTACGCCATCGGCGCCTACACGGCGGCGATCCTGATGGAGCATGGCGGCGTCGCCTATTACTGGACCCTGCCGGCCGCCGGGCTGGTGTGCTTTTGCGCCGGGGTTCTGTTCGGATTGCCGGCACTGCGGCTGGAGGGGGTCTATCTGGCGCTCGCCACCTTCGCGCTGGCGGTGGCGACCCCGCAATTCCTCAAGCTCACCCCGCTCGAGCGCTGGACCGGCGGCGTGCAGGGCATCGTCATCACCAAGCCGGATCCGCCCTTCGGCCTGCGGCTCAGTCAGGACCAGTGGCTGTATTTTTTCACGCTGGCGGTGGCGCTGCTGCTCTATTGGGCGGCACGCAACATCGTCGCCAGCCGCTCCGGCCGGGCCCTGCTGGCGATCCGCGACAACCCCATCGCCGCCCGCTCGATGGGCGTCGACACCGCGCGATACAAGGCCCTCGCCTTCGGGGTGAGCGCGCTCTACACCGGCGTCGCCGGCGCGCTCGGCGCCATCGCGGTGCAGTTCGTGGCGCCCGACAGCTTCACCTTCTCGCTGTCGGTGACGTTTTTCGTCGGGCTGGTCGTTGGTGGCGTCGGCTGGCTGCCGGGCGCCCTCGTCGGCGCGGCCTTTGCCATGTACGTCCCCAACGTCGCCGAGCACCTGTCCAAGGGCCTGTCCGGTGCCGTCTACGGCGTGATCCTGATCGCCCTCATCTACCTGATGCCCGCCGGCGCGGGCGGACTGGTCCGCGCCATCGGACAGCGACTGACGCCAGCAAGGACCGCGGAGTCCGCAACCGGAGGAGACAGACCATGACATCCAGAACGGCTTTGCGGCTCGCGGCCGCATCCCTCGCCCTCGCGCTGGCCTGCGGCACCGCCGCCGCCCAGAAGAAGTACGACACCGGTGCCACCGACACCGAGATCAAGATCGGCAACATCATGCCGTATAGCGGGCCGGCCTCGGCCTATTCGCTGATCGCCAAGACCCAGCAGGCCTATTTCAACATGGTCAATGCCGGCGGCGGCATCAATGGCCGCAAGATCACCTTCATCTCGTACGACGACGGCTACAGCCCGCCCAAGACGGTGGAGCAGGCCCGCAAGCTTGTCGAGAGCGACGAGGTGCTGTTCGTCTTCCAGCCGCTCGGCACCGCCCACAACGCCGCGATCCAGCGCTACATGAACACCAAGAAGGTGCCGCAGCTGTTCGTGGCCACCGGCGCAACCCGCTTCGGCGACAACCCCAAGCAGTCGCCCTGGACGATCGGCTGGCAGCCCAACTACCAGACCGAGGGCCGCATCTACGCCCGCTACATCCTGCAGACCAAGCCAGATGCGAAGATCGCCGTGCTGTTCCAGAACGACGATTACGGCAAGGACCTGATGAAGGGTCTGCGCGACGGCCTCGGCGACAAGCAGTCGCTGATCATTGCCGAAGCCGGCTACGAGACCACCGAGCCGACGGTCGACAGCCAGATGGTGAAGCTCAAGGCCTCCGGCGCCGACGTCTTTATCAATGTCGCCACGCCAAAGTTTGCCGCCCAGGCCATTCGCAAGGCGGCCGAGATCGGCTGGCAGCCGCTGCACATCCTCAACAACGTCTCGAACTCGGTCGGCGCCGTGCTGCGTCCCGCCGGGGCCGAGAACGCCAGGGGCGTGATCTCGTCGGGCTACCTCAAGGACGCCACCGATCCGCTGTGGAAGGACGATGCCGGCATGAAGGTGTGGGCCGGCTTCATGGACAAGTGGTTCCCCGAAGGCGACCGCAGCTCGAGCTTCACCGTCTATGGCTACGCGTCGGCGCAGACGCTCGTGCAGGTGCTCAAGGCCTGCGGCGATGACCTGTCCCGCGAGAACGTCATGCGTCAGGCGACAGCACTGAAGAATGTCGCGCTGGACGTCGCTATCCCCGGCATCCTGATGAACACCAGCCCGACCGACTACTTCCCCATCGAGCAGATGCAGCTCATGCGGTTCGATGGTGAGCGCTGGAACCTGTTCGGGCCGGTGTTGTCGGGCGAACTCGGCCAGTAGGCCGGCTCGCGCACTTTCGCGCCGGCATCGGCGTTGCACCCGTCAGGCGGGCCTGTTCGCCCGCCTGCCTGCCGCTGGCCCGATCCCGAACCCGACGACCAGAAGGGGCCGCAACGAAAAAAGGGCCACCCTGCGGCAGCCCTTCCCTCGCCCTCTTCGGGCGTCTGTGCCGCAAGCCCCGCACCGCCAGTACATCCGTGGTCGGGGATCGGCTCGCTTGCACACCCGACGTGCCGCATGCAGCTCCATCGGTCTTGGACGTAGATAGGGGGTCGGGGTTCGATCCACAACCCCCTGATGATCAGGTTCTCATTAAAATCCTAAAGGCGCGTAAACTGCCGACGGGGACACCCGCGGCCATGCCGGCCATCCGCACGCGCAAATCATCGGGGGCGACTCAGCTGCCGCGCGGGCTATCCTGTGTCGAATCGGGAACCGGGCCGGCATGGGCGGGTTGCGCGGCATCATCGTTGCACTGGCATCCCTGTTCGCGGTGGCGCTGGTTGGTGTCCGCGCCGTGACGCTGTGGACCGAGCATGGCCGGGCCATTGCCCGTGCCGAGGAGGGCACCCGGGACTGGGCCCGGATCCTCGAGGAGTATGCCCGCCGGACCTTCCAGACAGGCGACCTGCTGGCCGATGAGGTGTTCCGCTACGCCCGCAGCCGGGGCGGCGCCGAGGCGCTGCGCGACGGTCCCGGTGCCACGGAGGTCCTGCGGACGCTGTCTGGCCGCGCGTCCGGTGACTACATCATGGTGGTCGACGCGGCTGGCCTGCCGGCGGCGGTGTCGACAGGCTTTCCGCCGCCCGCCACGGACCTGTCCGATCGAAGCTGGTTCCGCGCCCACGCGGTGCAGGGGAGGGACCGCCATGTTGGCGAGGCCATCTTCAGCCGCATCACCCGCGAGGTGCTGTTCACCTATTCGCGCAGCATGCTGGGCCCCTCCGGCGCCCTGGAGGGCGTGTTCCAACTCGCCATGCGCACGGGGTTCTTCGAGACCATGTCGATCTCCGGGGGCCTGGGGCAGGAGGCGACGTTGGCCATGTGGGCCCCGGACGGGCGCCTGATCGCCCGGACGAAGCTGAGCCTGGAGCAGGTCGAGCGGCCTTTGGTCTCGACGGTGCTGGCCGAGCGCGCCGCTCGCCAACCGACTGGCACCTTCCGGGCGGTCTCGGCCGTCGACGGTGTCGACCGGATCATCGCCTACCGGGCGATCGAGGACTGGCCGGTGATCGTTACCGCCAGCGTGCCCGTCGACAGCGCGCTGGCGGACTGGTGGAGCGGCCTGTGGTGGAGCGCCGGCGCCATCCTGGTGCTGCTGGCGGCGCTGGCCGGCTTCACGCTGGTGGCGCTGCGCCTCAGCCAACGCGAGGAGGCGGCGCTGGCCGACCTCACCGCCGCCAACGCGGCGCTCGATGCCCGGCAGCAGGAGCTCTCGGCGGCCAACGCGACGCTCCGCACCGCCCTTGCCGACAAGGAGCTGCTGCTGCGCGAGATCCACCACCGGGTGAAGAACAACCTGCAGGTCACCGCAAGCCTGCTGCGCATGCAATCTCGCCGTTTTTCCGATCCCGCCGTGCGGGATGCCTTTGCGCAGACCGACGAGCGCCTGCGGGCGATCGCCCTGCTGCATGAGACGCTCTATCGCAGCGACCTGTCCGGGCAGGTCGCGGTGGCGTCCTACCTGCGCCGCATCGTCGACGAGATGTCGTCGGCTCACTGGATTCCCGAGCAGGGCGTCGTGATCAGCGTCGCCGCCGATCCCGTCAGCGTCTCGCTCGACCGCGCCCTGCCGCTGGGTCTTGTCCTCACAGAGGTGCTGTCGAACGCCATCCGCCACGCCTTCGAGCCGGGTCGCGCCGGTCGCATCGACGTGACGGCGCGGATGCAGGGCCCGGACCTCGAGGTCTCGGTGCGCGACGATGGCCGTGGCCTGCCGCAGGAGCCGGTCAGCGGCACGCTCGGCATGCGCCTGATCCACTCCTTCGTCATGCAGCTCGGCGGCAGCTTCACCATGGAAACCGACGGCGGAACGGTGTTCCGCCTGTTGGTTCCCACGCGGGACGGGGAGATCGTTCCGCAACCGGTGGACCCGACCCCGGAAGTCAGCCTGGCAACGACATGACAGACAGAGGGCCCGACCGATGATCACGCTGACCGTGTCCAGTCCGCCGGATTACACGCAGTCCCTCCGCTCGCAGGATGTGCGCGAGCTGTGCATCCGTGCCGAGAACATCATCCGGCTGTGGGCGCGGCGCAGCGGGCCGCTCACCCTGGCGATCAGCGGGGCCACGCCCGCGCAGAAGCGCCATGTCGAAGGCTACCTGCAGGACGTCGAGGCAGAGTTGCGCGCCAACCTGTCGCGTGCCGCTGGGCTCCGGCTCAAGCGGTAGTCCGGAGGAACCCGTGGCCGCCCGGGGCGTTTCCGGGGCGTCCGCAATCCCAACCACGGGTGTTCCACATGGCTGAAAAGACCCTGCAGGACCTGTTCCTGCATACGCTCAAGGACGTCTACTACGCCGAGAAGCAGGTCCTTCGCGCCCTGCCGCGGATGGCCAAGGCGGCACATTCGGAAGAGCTGCGCCGTGCCTTCGAGCACCATCGCACCGAGACCGAGCATCAGATCGAGCGCCTCGAACAGGTGTTCGGCCTGCTCGCCAAGAAGCCGCACGGCGTGCCCTGCGAGGCGATCCAGGGCATCATCGAGGAGGGCAAGGAGGTGATGGACCACTTCAAGGGCAGCGACGCCCTTGACGCCGGCATCATCGCGGCCGCACAGGCGGTCGAGCACTACGAGATCACCCGCTACCGGACCCTCAAGACCTGGGCCGGCCAGCTTGGCATCAAGGACGCCGTCAAGCTCTTCGATGAAAGCCTGACAGAAGAGATCAAGGCCGACGAACGGCTGACGTCGCTCGCTGTCGCCCGGGTCAACCGCAAGGCGGCCTGACCGGTGGGATGCCGGCCGCCGGTTCGCCGCCGGCATCCTTCTGTCCGCTCGCGCGAGTCGGGGACCGCGTTGAGCCCACGTCATCACGCAAATTTTGTCGGCCATTCCCGGGCGATCGCTCAGCCACGTGCTTGCCGGCAACGTCAGTCCATCTCCAGAACGTCAGTGTCCAGAACGTCAGTGTCCAGAACGTCAGTATCCGGGACGTCAGGCCTGGGGCCGCACATCAGTCTTTGGTCGGCTCGCTCAGCGAGGTCGGAACAAGGCCCTGCTCGACGCGTTTGGCGAACTCCGTCTTCAGCCCGGCCGCCAGCGTTTTGGCCTGCGCCACCCAGTTCTCCCGGTCGATACGCCCGGGGAACGCCAGATAGCTGCCTGCCCAGGCGACATTCTCCGGGGTCCAGGCGGCAATCTGGTCGAAGTGGAAAATGCCCAGGGCATTGAGCTTCTGCTCGTTCTGGCGGCCGATGCCGCTGATCTGCTTGAGGTCGTCGGCAGCCTTGCCGCGCGGCGCCGCAAGCCCCAGCGGCCGCCGGCCGCCGTGGCGCCCCTCGTCCTCGACAACTGCGGCGAGGGCGGGCAGGGCGGCGCCGAGCGCAGACCCTTCAGCCTCGTCCAGCGCCGCATCACTGGCCATGACCGTCCCGGCCCGCACCGCGGCCGCATGGTCCGTCTCGATCCCGGCGGCCAGCAGTTTCGCCTGCGCGATCCAGTGCTCGCGCTCGATGCGGCCGGGAAACGCGATGGCGCCGTTCACCCACGCCACCTCGTCGGTGTTCCAGTCGGCGATCTGGTCGAAATGCCAGACACCGAGCCCGTGCAGGATGGCCTCGTTCTTCGCCCCGATGCCGCGGATCAGTGTCAGCTCGTCCGCCCCTGCGGCGCGCGGGGCAACGAGGCCGGCAGGCTTCAGGCCGGGCAGGGCAGGCGCCGGGCCGGGGGCAATTCTGCTGTCCCCTGCGCTGGCCGCGACCACGGCGATGGCCGGGGCAGCAGACGACGGAGCCTGCGGGACCCGCATGGGCGGCTGGACGGGCGGCTGGACGGCACGGACAGGCGCAACCGGCGCCGTCTCGGGCCGCTGCGGCACGGCGGCAGTCGACACAGACACCGGTTTCGCTGCAGCAACAGCTGCCGGACCCGCATCGGACGGGGGCATGGCCGTGAAGGCTGCCGGTTGAACCGCTGCCGGGCTGGTCTCGGCCGACGCCAGCCGGCCGCGCAGCCATGCCCCGAGCAGGCAGCCGAGCGCATAGGCCAGCAGGAACAGCACGCCCAGCTCGATCCAGTAGCCGAAGCGTTGCGGCGCGACCTTGACGAGCGCCACCAGCGCGGCGATCCCGAGACCGAGGCCGGTCCAGCGCAGCCACGGCGCGCCGCGGGCAACTTTGCCGGGCGCAAACGTCATCCAGCCTGTCACCGCCCCGATCGCAAGGGCTGCGAGCAGCCAGCCGGCATGGAATGTCAGCAGATAGCCCATGGCCCGCCCCTTACTTCACGGTGAATTCGATGCGGCGGTTGGCGGCCTTGCCGTCCTCGGTGTCATTCGACGCCCGCGGCCTTGTTTCGCCATAGCCCTTCGGCTCCAGCCGTTCGCGCTTCAGCCCCGCCCCGGCCAGATACTCCACAACCGCGACGGCCCGGCGCAGGGACAGGTCCATGTTGGCGTCAGCCCCTCCGGTCGAGTCCGTATGCCCCGCGATTTCGATCTCGGACCCTCCGCACCGTGACGCTGCTGCCGCAAGGGCGTCGAGGATGCTCGCCGAATCCTGATCGATGCTGGCCTTGCCGCTGTCGAACAGGATCGTGCCGCGCGACAGCAGTCCCAGGAACAGTGCCTGGCAGCCCGGGCCGTCGATGGTCGGCTCAGGTGGACCGACATTGACCGCGACCGTGTCGAAGCGGACGCCGCCCGGCAACTCCGCCGTCCGGATCGCCGCCGCGGCCTGTTCGTAGAACGCCTCGCCCTTCAGCGTGGCACTGCCATCCGACACCGTCAGCAGGCCCGACCGCAGGCGTGAGAGCGGACCGAGCGCTGCCACCAGGGCGGGGCCGGCGGACGCCGGGACCCGCGCGTCCACCACGGTGGTGTCCGCAACCGTCTCGGCAAAGAAACGGCGCTTGGCAGCCGCCAGCATGGCGGTGCGCGTTGCCTCATCCGGGACAGCGCCGGAGAGCACGAGCGTGCCGGCGGCAGCATCCTTCAACGCGCGGAATGGCGCCGCCGCAACGCCGATCTCGAGGTTTGCGACCCGAAAGCCCTCTGGCAGGCCGGCCAGCGCCTTGGCGACTGCTTCCCGGGCCGCGGCATCCGGCGCCTCGCCCGAGACTGTCACGGTCCCATCCGTGATGCTGGCCTTACCGTCTTTCAGGCGTCCGACCTGCGCCAGAACGCTGGTGGCTGCGGCGGCAAACCCCTGCGGTGCGCCGCGGGCGGCGAGCTGCCCGTCGCGCAGCACCACGCCCGGCAGGGCCTGCCTGGCGGACGCCAGCAGCGCGGCCCGGTCCGCATCGCTGGGCACGCCGCCGGTCAGCGCCAGGCTCCCGCCGGTGGCCTGCGCCGACCAGATAAACGGTACCATGATCGGGGGCTGGATCACGGTGCTGCCCGCAAGCCCGGCGGGGCGGCGCGCCGCCTCGGCCATCGCGGCGTCATAGGTGGCGCGATCACCGGCCTCGCCGGTGATCGCAAGGCCGGTGTCACCGAGTGTGGCCGATCCGGTGGGCAGTTTGGACAGGACGGCCAGAGCATGGCTTGCCGCCGCCGCGTAGAACGGCGGCTCGCCGGCTCCGAACCGGGTCTGGTCGATTGCGCCGCGCCCGGCCGCGAGGAGCTGGCCGGCGCGCAGCTCCGGTGACGGCACGGCACCGGTCAGCGTCGTCACTGCGCCGGCGCGGCTGGCGCTCCACCCATAGGGTGCCAGCACCGGCGGGGTCACCGCGAAGGAGCCGCGCTCGATTCCGGACGGAAGCCTGGTCCACAGGCTGAGCAACTCGGCATGGGCGGCCGGTGTGGCACTGACACCGGACAGCGAGAGGGTGGCGTCCGACAGGGTCGCCTTGCCGTCGGAAAGGCGGCCGACAGCCGCCAGTGCCGCCGTGACGCCCGCATCCCACGCTGCGGGTGCGCCGATTGCCGGGGTGGTGGAGTCGACCACGGTCGCGCTGCCGCGGGAGGCGTCGGCCAGCTGCAGCATCAGGGTTCGCAGCGCCGGCTTGGGCGCGTGGCCAGCAAGCGTCAGTGTGCCGCCCGTCCGGGTCGCCGACCACGCATAGGGGTGAACCTCCGGAACCAGTGTCGTGGTATCGCGGACCAGCCGCACGCCCCGCTGCGCCGCGACGGTCTCGAGCGCGGCCTTTCGGCCCGCCTCGGTGTAGACCGCGCCGGCAACAACCGCGTCGCGGCCGCTGATGGACACCTTCAGGTCACTGATCGGCTGTCCCGACAGCGCCGCAGTTGAGCGGCCGGACAGGTCGGTTTCGACACGCCCGGTTGCACTGTAGCCCGCCGCCAGCCAGAGCCCGGCAAGCGGGATCAGGCCAGGCCACCATCGACTGGGTTGAATCATCTGCTTGTCTCCCTTGGCGGAGAGTCAATCCGACACAGGACGAAAGTCAATCAACTGGAAGATGCGCCGACCCTGTCCCCGACGGTCAGGCCTTGTTTCGCTCCCGACTGCCGTTCCGGATATGATCGAAGTCAACCGATTGCTTGAATTAAATTAATTTTCTTTCAGGAATTTATAAAAAGCGGAGAGATCTTTATTATTTAAGAGCAGGCAAGCTGTTCTTTAAGACTTCCGGTGGTTCTGTCGTCAAGCTCTCGCTCCGTTATTGACACGTGCGGCAAGCCCCGCACCCTGGAGGCCCGTCTGCATGTCGGCTCTATACCGCTGGTTCCGCATCTCCGATTACAGCGTTGCCGGGAAGATCGCGATGATCATCGCCATCATGTGCGTGCCCTTCGGCATGATGGTCTACCTCTACCTGGCCCAGGTGCAGAAGGATGTCGACTTCGCCCGGACCGAGGCCGACGGCCTCGCCGCGATCGAGAAGGTCTGGGGCGGCACCCTTTCGCTCGGCGGTGGACAGTCGCCCACCAGCCCGGGCGAGCTCGCCACCCAGCTGAAGGACCGCACCGCTGCGTGGGAAGCCCAGTTCAAGGCCGGCGCCGCGGTGGCCGCGATGGCCGACGTGCTGCGCAGTCCGAAGGGGCCGGCTGATGCCATGGATGCCGCCAAGACGGCGATCCAGAAGCTCGCCGACGGCTCCAACCTCACCCTCGACCCGGATGTCGACAGCTTCTACCTGATGGACGCCGCCACGGTCCGGATGCCGGAGCTGGTCGCCGCCACGGCGGGCCTGCGCGATGCCGCTGCGGTCTATTTCGATCCCAGGGCCAAGCCGAGCGTCTCCGACTTCGTCAGCTATGTGCGCGCCCATGCCCGCTTCGACCTGGCGGTGGATCCGATCGGCAACGATGTCGAGAGCTCCGTCGGCGGCAATGTCGACGGCACCGTCGCCAAGGCCCTGACCTCGCCGCTGCAGCGCTTCCGCCAGCAGGCTGAAAACCTCGGCAGGCACGCCAGGGCGATCAGCGTCGCAGTCGAGGCCGGCAAGCCTGTCGCCGGAATCCGTGACGAGTTCGTTCGCGCCGATGCGGCGCTGCTGGCCGAGACCGCGTCCCTGTGGAGTAGCACCTCCGGCGAGCTGCGCCGCCTGCTCGAGGCGCGCATCGACCGGATGCGTACCGACAGCTACATCAAGATGCTGGTGGTTGCGTTCTGCCTGCTGCTCACCGCCGGCACGACGATCTACGTGGTCCGCTCGCTTCGCGGCCCCATCTTGGACCTGGTCGTCGCTCTGCGCCGCTTCCGCGGCGGCGAATATCATTTCGTCGTGCCGCACACCGAGCTGAACAACGAGCTTGGTGAGATCGCCAAGGCTCTGCGCCGGTTCCAGGACATGGCCGGCCATCAGTCGCTGACCATGGCGGCACTCGACAGTTCCGTCACCATGCTGATGATCACCGATCCTGACGAGAAGGTGGTGTTCATGAGTGGCGCCCTGATCGACCAGTTCATGAAGTTGGAGCCCAGCTTCCGCGCCGTCCGCCACGACTTCTCGATCGAGAATATGATGGGCCAGTACGTCGATTATTACTGCAGCGAGCCACAGATCCGGCGCGAGTTGCTGCACGAGGACGGCCAGACCCGTACGGTGCGGATGAGCGTCGACGGCCAAACCATCATTGTCGAGATGAGCTACATCTACGCTTCCGACGGCAGTCGCGTCGGCCATACGCTGCTGTGGCACAACATGACCGCCGAGCTCGAGGCTGAGAGGGAAGTCGGCGCCGTGGTTGCCGCCGCCATCCGCGGTGATTTCTCCGGCCGCCTGAGCCTCGAGGGCAAGTCCGGCTTCGTCCGCGAGATCGCCGCGGGCCTCAACACGGTGTCGCAGAACATCGAGCGGGCCGTCGACGACTTCACTGACGTGCTGGGGGCCGTCTCGTCCGGCGATCTCACCCGCGGGGTCGATAGGGACTACGGGGGCAAGCTCGGCGCGCTGAAGACCGCCGTCGAGGAGACCATCGCCCGTCTGTCGGAGACCGTGGTCACCATCCAGACCACCGCGATCGATGTCGGAACCGCCGCTCGCGAGATCAACTCCGGCGCCGACGACCTGTCGCGCCGCACCGAGGAGCAGGCCTCCTCGCTTGAAGAGACGGCGGCCACCACCGAGGAACTCGCCGCGTCGGTCAAGGCCTCCGCCCAGGCGTCCCGCCATGCGGTCGACCTCGCCGAGGAGGCCATGGGGGTCGCCCTCAATGGCGGCGCCATTGTGACCCAGGCGGTCGAGGCCATGGCGCGCATCGAGGCCGCCAGCCAGAAGATCACCGACATCACCTCGGTGATCGACGAGATCGCCTTCCAGACCAACCTTCTGGCGCTCAACGCCGCGGTCGAGGCCGCCCGCGCCGGTGATGCCGGCAAGGGCTTTGCCGTCGTCGCCTCCGAGGTCCGCACCCTGGCGCAGCGCTCCAGCGAGGCCGCCAAGGACATCACCGGCCTGATCGGCACGTCGACCGCCGAGGTCACCCAGGGCGTCAAGCTGGTGCGCGCCGCCGGCGAGGCCCTGCAGCAGATCGTCGGTGCCTCCAGGAAGGTCGCGTCGACCGTCTCCGAGGTGTCGTCGGCCTCCAGCGAGCAGGCCAACGGCATCGACGAGATGACCCAGGCCGTCGCCCACATGGACGAGATGACCCAGCAGAACGCGGCGCTGGCCGAGGAGAGCGCCGCCTCCGCCGGTGCCCTCAGCGGCCAGATCGAGCGGCTCAACGAGCTGGTGGCGATGTTCCGCACGCGCCAGGGCGGCCAGCCGGCTGGCCGCGGCGGCGACACCGGCCGTCTCCGGCGCCTCGCCCAGGAGAGCCTGGCCGACGAGCCGCGCCGCCGCCGGGCCTGAGGCTCAGCGTATGAATTGTGGGACCGGCGCGGCTTGCCGCGCCGGTCTGCGTTTGTGGGTCAGAGACCCAGGCAGCCGTATTTGACGTTGAGATAGTCGTCGAGCCCGTATTTCGAGCCCTCGCGGCCCATTCCGGACTCCTTGACACCGCCGAACGGCGCCACCTCCGTGGTGATCAGCCCGGCATTGATGCCGACCTGGCCATATTGCAGCCCCTCCATCACCCGGAAGGCCCTGCCAAGGTGGCGGGTGTAGGCATATGCAGCGAGACCGAACTCGGTATCGTTGGCCATCGCGATGGCCTGCTCCTCGGTCTCGAACCGGAACAAAGGTGCCAGCGGCCCGAAGGTCTCCTCGCGCGCCACCGCCATGGCGGGCGTGACACCCGTCAGGATCGTCGGCTCGAAGAACGAACCGCCCAGCGCATGACGCTTGCCGCCGGCCACGATGCGGGCGCCCTTCGCCACCGCGTCGGCAATGTGCTCCTCCACCTTCGCCACCGCATGCGCGTCGATCAGCGGCCCCTGCGTGGTGCCGGGCTCGAGCCCGTTGCCGACCTTCAGACCGGCGACCGCCTTGGCGAAGCGCTCGGCGAACGCGTCATAGATGCCGGACTGGACGATGAAACGGTTGGCGCACACGCAGGTCTGTCCGGAGTTGCGGTACTTCGACTGCAGCGCACCCTCGACCGCGGCGTCGAGGTCGGCATCGTCGAACACCAGGAACGGGGCATTGCCGCCAAGCTCCATGGAGAGCCGCTTCATGGTGCCGGACGCCTGCGCCATCAGCAGTTTGCCGACCTCGGTCGAGCCGGTGAACGTCACCTTCCTGACGGTCGGGTTCGACGTCATCTCGCCGCCGATCTCGCGGGCCGATCCGGTGACAATGTTGATGACGCCTGGCGGAATGCCGGCCTCCTCGGCCAGCAGGCCCCAGGCGATCG
>JBMOJG010000006.1:0-14242 GCA_049316925.1 Alsobacter sp.
GCCCTTGTTCCAGGGCCAGGAAGCCGACGGCATGGGTAGGGAAGGTCACGATCTGCGGCGGCGGGCTGATCTTGCCCGTGCGGCCCATTTCCGTGAGCAGCTTCTGCTCGACGCTGCCATTGGTCACGCCGACACGCTTGCCACCCATGTCGTTGTGGCTCTTGATGATCATCGATTTGCGATGGAGCATCTTCACGCAGACGGCATTGTTGATCGGCGAAAAGTCGACAACCTCCTCGCGCTCCACCGTCTTGCCGGTTGAACCCAGCACCCAGTCGAGGGATCCGTTCACGATCAGCGGGATGCGTGTTTCCGGCGTGACTTTGCGAAACTCAAGCGTGAGCTTTGTACCCAGCTTCTGCTCAATCAGACCGTGGAGAGCCTTGCTCAGATCCACGGCCCAGCCAGCAATCTCGCCCTTCTCGTCCACATACCCGAACGGCGGCGTCCCCTCTTGCGCGCCCGCAATGATTTTCTTGGTTTGCGTCACCCGGTCGAACTTGCTCTGCGCCGCGGCGGACACAACCATGGCCGACAGGAGCGAGATCAAGGTCAGGCTGCACAAGACGGTTCTGAGAGCGGCATGCATTTTCATCTCGCTTCTCCCACACCTGATGGAAAGGACACTTTGGCCCGTTGCGTCCGTGCCGACATCGAGCCGTTGACAGACAAAAATCGACATTTCGTCCGCCTAGTCCCGAGTTAATAACACGCTCGGCCCAGAGGCGAGTCCAATCCTCAATTTGGATCGGTCAAATCAGTTTTTTTTATCGGCAACCCGAGGTAACCGTTGCAGGGGCGAGTGTGGTGGGGCGGACATGATCGATCTGCGAAACATCGAGACCTTCGTCCTGGTCGCCCGGCTTGGCGTCTTCCGCCGCGCCGCGGAAGAACTCAACACGACACAGCCCGCGATCTCGGCCCGCATCGCGCTGCTTGAGCGGGATCTGGGCGTGAAGCTGTTCGACAGGCGACCGCGCCGCGTTACACTGACACCCTCTGGTGTCGAACTGCTCAGCTATGCAGAACGGCTGCTGTCCGTGCGCAGCGAGATGGTGCAGGCCATCGGAGGGGCGACATCCTACAAGGGCGCACTCCGGATTGGCGTGCCAGAGACGATCGTTCACACGTGGCTTGCACTCCTTGTAGAGCGCATTGCGGAGGATTTTCCATCCCTCACGCTCGATATCGAGGTTGATTCAACCGTGAACCTCAGACAGGCGCTTGCCGCCGAGCGGCTGGATATTGCCATCACACACGGCCCGAGCACGGACGGCACGCTGCGGTGCGAATTGCTGTGCTCATTCCCGCTGGCATGGGTGGGCCGGACAGACCTTGGATTTCCAGAAGGACCACTCGGGCTTGCGGACCTGACGAGATTGCCGATCGTCACATTCCGCCGCGGCTCCCCACCCTATGCCGCTGTTCGCGGCATTCTCGACAGCAACGGCCTGACCGAAGCGCGGATCTTCGGCAGTTCGTCGATCGCAGGAACCGTTCGCATGGCAATCGACGGGATCGGCAGCTGTGTGTTGCCTCCTGCCGTTCTCCAGAAGCAACTCCAAGATGGCAGGCTCCGCCTGCTGCAAGTCGAACATGCGCTGCCAACGCTGGATTTTTATGTGAATTTCCCAAAGGAATCGCGGCTCCACCTGGCACGCGTGGTGGCTGATCTCGCGATCCTCATCGCGAGGGACTACCTGGAGGATGTCTCCTGACGATCAAAGAATTTTATCAGAGAAATCGAAACTGAGGATTAGACGATCCCGGTGAACTCGGCCCTGATGATCACAAACCAGGCGTTGGGCCGGAGGCATCGGCCGCTGGCGCGGCTTTTGAGGCAAGGACGGCTCAGACCGCAGCCACGGACTGGCGATCGTGGAGGTGTCCCAGATGACTAAACAGAGGTTGCGGTGCTATCGGGTCGGCATCGACATCGGCGGAACGTTCACGGATCTCGTCGCGACCCGCGACGACGGAGTGGTCCTCGTCCGGAAAGTCGCCTCAACGCCGGCTGACTACAGCGAGGGCTGCTGCATCGGTCTGGCCGCGCTGATGGCAGAATACGAGATCGCGCCGCACGAAATCGAGGCCGTCGTGCATGCAACGACAATGGCCACCAATGCCGTGCTAGAGGGCAAGGGTGCCAGGACCGGATTGATCACCACGGCAGGGTTTCGCGATGTCCTTGAGCTGCGGCGGGTCCGCGTGCCCGAACTTTACAATCTTGCTTACGTAAAGCCGAAACCACTGGTCTCGCGGCAACTGCGGCTCGAGGCCGTCGAAAGGATCGGTCCACTCGGCGAGGTCCGGGTTCCGCTCGACGAAACCTCAGCGCGGGCCGCGGCCTTGCGGCTTCGGGATGCGGGGGTGAAAGCCGTGGCAATCTGTCTGCTGCATTCCTATGCGAACCCCGAACATGAACTGCGCATCAAGGACATCGTCCTGGATGTCTTTGGTGGAGACGTCTTCGTCACCTGCTCCTGCGAGATACTGCCGGAAATCCGGGAGTACGAACGCACAAGCACGACCGTCGTCAACGCCTATCTCGGCCCCGTGATGCACGACTATCTGGACACGTTGCAAAAGCGCCTTGCCCAGATGGGCGTTGGTCGATCCCTGCACGTCATGACCTCCGGCGGCGGCCAGATGAGCCTGGCATCGGCGATAACGAAACCGGCCTATCTCGTCGAATCCGGGCCAGCAGCCGGGGTGATCGCATCGGCGCGGGTTGCCCGCCGTCTCGGCCTCCAGAACATCATCACGTTCGACATGGGTGGCACCACCGCCAAGACTGCGATCGTCGAGAATGCCGAACCCGCGAAGACCAGCGAATTCGAGATCGGCGCGGGCATCAATCTCTCAAGCAAGCTCGTCAAGGGCGCGGGCTATGCGATCAAGCTGCCATTCATTGACGTGTCAGAAATCGGCGCGGGGGGTGGAAGCCATCTCTGGTTCGACAAGGGCGGCGCGCTGAAGGTCGGGCCGCACAGCGCAGGCGCAGCACCGGGGCCGGTCTGCTACGGCAAGGGGGGCGAGATCGCGACGCTGACCGATGCCTTTCTCACGCTCGGATACATCAACCCGGATTTTTTGGTGGGCGGGGAGCTTGGCCTCCAGGCCCAAAAGGCACGTGATGCCATTCGTGCCCAGGTCGCTGAAGTCCTCTCACGGCCATTGCTGGAGGCGGCCCACGGTGCCGTAACCGTGGCTGTGGCCAACATGGTTCGTGCCGTCAAATCAGTCTCGACATATCGCGGGCGTGACCCGCGCGCCTACACACTGATCGCGTTCGGCGGAAACGGACCTCTCGTTGCGGCCATGATCGCGCGTGAACTCGAGATGTCCCGCGTGCTCGTTCCACCGCATCCGGGCGTGCTCAGCGCCCACGGCTTGCTGACGGCAGACCATGAGCAGGAGCTTGTGCGATCGTTCCCCGGACGCACCGCCACGATCGATCTCGCTGCGCTCAGTGCGGCTTATGCCGAATTGAGCACCTCCGCACTGACGGTCCTGATGTCGGAGGGGTTCGAGAAAACAGAGATCCAGATCCGCCGCTTCGCCGACCTCCGCTATGTCGGGCAGGCTTACGAACTTACCGTTCCGGTGGCTGGCCATGTGCTCGTCGATATTAGCGAGCTCGAAGAGGCCTTTCATCAGGAGCATCAGCGCACTTATTCGCATATGGCCAGAGGCGAGCCGATCGGCATCGTGAGCATCCGGGTGGTCGCGACGGTACCGATGACCGACGGCGCGGCACCCGCAAGGCTGCAAAGGGCCGAACGCACCTCAACGGAACAGCCAATCCGCGACGTCCATTTCGGACTAGCGTTTGGTGTGCGCGCCACGCCTATCCTCCGGCGAAGCATGCTCGGCGCGCGGAGCACTGCAGGCCCACTCATCGTCGAGGAATACGATTCGACCTGCGTTGTCCCGCCGGACGCGAAGGTTGCCGTCGACGAGTGGCAAAACATCATCATGACATTCGGGAACTGACCATGTCACGGCAAGTCGATCCGATTACCCTCGATGTCATCCAGAACGCCCTGGGGTCGATTGCCGACGAACTTGCGTTGGTGATCATGCGCTCGGCCTATTCGAACATTGTCCGTGACTCGATGGATTATTCCACGGCGGTCTGTGACCATGAAGGACGCACGGTCGCCCAAGGCTTGACGACCCCTGTCCATCTGGGCTCTTTCCCGGATGCGATGCGTCATCTCGTCGAGCAATTCGGCACCGATATGGCGCCCGGCGACATCTTCCTGTTCAACGACCCCTACGGCGCGGGCGGCATGCATCTGCCCGACTTCTACATCATCAAGCCCGTTTTCGTGGACGGTCAGGTCGAAGGCTACATCGCGACCTTGGCGCATCAATGCGATGTCGGAGGCATCGCGCCCGGCGGAATGGCGGTCTACGGCGCCGAGATCTATCAGGAAGGCCTGCGCATCCCCATCCTCAAACTATACGAGGCGGGCAAGCCGAACGACGCAATCTTCAAGCTCATCGCGAAAAACACGCGCCAGCCGGTCGAAGTCATGGGTGACATCCGGGCCCAACTGGCGGCCTGTGGCAATGGCGAGCGTGGACTAAGGGCACTGATCGAGCGCTACGGGGCTGATGACTTTCGCTTTTATACAGGCGCACTCCATGATTATGCCGAACGGCTGATCAGGGCCGAAATCAGTGCCTTGCCCGATGGCATATATGAATTCGAGGACTTTCTTGATGGCCTGGGAGAGAACCCGGAGCCGATCCGCTTCAGGGTTACCCTGACCATTGCCGGTGATCAGATCATCGTTGATTGGGAGGGCACGTCCGGACAGGTCAAAGCTGCGATCAACGGCCCGATGCCGACGACGAATGCGATGGCATATCTCGGCGTGCGGTGTGCCATCGGCACGGCCATCCCGAACTGTGAAGGCTACATGCGCGCCATTACGGTGAAGGCGCCGAAGGGCTCGATCGTCAACCCGAACGAGCCGGCCGCATGTGGTGCGCGCGGCGTCATCTGCTTTCGGATGTTTGACGCCCTTCTCGGCGCCTTCTCGCAGATCTTGCCACATCGCATTCCCGGCGCGAACGAGGGCGGATCATCGGCACCGCATATTGCCGGTCGAACGGCAGATAACAGGCCGTACATGATTTCGGGCGGCCTCATGGGGTGCTGGGGCGGCAGCATGGAACGCGACGGGCAGGAGGGCATCTCGAACCCGGCAGCCAATCTCGGCAATGCGCCAATCGAGTTGATGGAAGCACGGCTCCCGGTGGAGATCACCTGTTACGGCTTCGTGGAGAATTCCGGTGGGCCGGGCAGGCATCGCGGCGGCGTGGCGCTCAAGCGGGGCTACCGGTTGCTGGCCGATGAAGGCGACCTGATCATGCGGTCGGACAGGCGTTCAATCCTGCCCTACGGCCTGGCAGGAGGCCTGCCGGGCACCCCGTCCTGGAATCTCATCAATCCGGGCCCAAACCAGACGGTCCTGCCGGTCTGCCCGATGAAAAGCACGCCGATGAAGAAGGGCGATGTGTTCCTTCACATCCAGGCGGGCGCAGGTGGCTTCGGTGACCCGCTTGAACGCGACCCGGAAAAAGTATTGATTGATGTGATAAACGAATTATTTACTGTCGATTATGCAAGAGATGTCTATTGTGTAGTAATACAAGACAATGAAATTGAATATCAAAAAACTTACACGCGACGCAATAACGCAAAAAATGCTGAAATAGACTCATATATTGAGCATTTTTCTCGTTCTGCCGGAATCTGAATTTGCAAGAAAAAATCTTGAACCCAACAGTAAAATACTCTGGCGGGCAGGATTTCGGCGACAAAATTCGAGTCTTGCTTGGCTGGTGGATATCAATCCTGATCAAGGCCTGTGGGGTGTTCAACTGTCGCACGAACTCGACGCACTCGGGGTTCGATCTGTCGCCCAGAACCGTGCCAGCAGCACTGACTGCAGTCAGACGTCGATTCCCGCGCGACGTATCCGGGCCACGTCAAGAAAGTCGCTGGTCTGATCGGCAGTCGAAAAATTCTCTTGCCCGATCGGATGGTGGCAGAAGCCTGCTCGGCACTGTGCCTTGCCTAGACGCTACCGATTGAGCCACTCTGATTCACGCATCACGAGACGGGGGATCCGACATGACGATCGACAGACGTTCGGCACTGGCCGGCCTGGCCGCAGGGGCGGTCCTGCTTTCGTTTCCACGCGCCGCCAGTGCGGGCACGTTGGAGACGATCAAGAGCCGCGGAACCCTGCTGGTCGGCGTCACCCAGGCCCCGCCATGGTTTTCCAAGGATCCCAAGTCCGGCGAGTGGACGTCGGGTCTCGGCATCTCGATGGGCAAGTCCATGGCCCAGACCCTCGGGGTGAAGATGGAGACGGTTGAGGTGACCTGGGGCAACTCGATTGCGGCCCTGCAAGGCAACAAGATTGACCTGATGTTCACCATCGACGCGACGCCCGAGCGCCGGCAGGCGGTCGACTTCCCGACCTCGCCACTGCTGTTCTATTCGCTGGCCGTACTGGCGAAGGACGGGCTCGCGGTGAAGGCCTGGGAGGACCTGAACAGGGCTGGCGTGCGTATCGCGGTGCCGCAGGCTTCCTCGATGGACCGCTTCGTCACGGAGCACACGCCCAAGGCCGACATTCAGCGCTTCCCCGGCAATGCCGAGGCGATCGCGGCCTTCCAGGCCAACCGCGTCGAGGCCGTCTGCCTGTTCCATCCGCCTCTGCTGGCGGCCCGCCAGCGCCTCGGCTTCGGGCAGATCATCGTCCCGACACCGGCCCAGTCGCAGGCCTCAAGCGTGGCACTGCGCAAGGACGATCAGGACTTCGTCGCCTGGGTCGACAAGCAGATTGCCGCCTTCTACCAGAGCGGCCAGACGCAGAAATGGTACGAGCAGGCGCTCAGCGAGTTCGGCCTCGACCCGAAGCTGGCCCCGCCGATCATGAAGGAAATGATTTAGGCCTTGTATCGCTGGGACTTCACGCCCGTCCTCGCCAACTGGCCACTGCTGGCCCAAGGCCTCGTCAACACGCTAAAGGTGACCTCGACCTCGCTCGTGTTTGGCTTGGCACTGGGCCTTGTGCTGGCGCTGCTGCGGCTGTCGCCACGCCCGGTCCTGTCCTGGCCGGCGGGGTTCGTCATCGAGGTCTTCCGAACAACGCCACCCCTGGTCCAGCTCTTCTGGTTCTTCTTCGCACTGCCACTGCTCATCGGCGTCGAGATGACGCCGTTCATGGCTGCCGTCGTGACGTTCACAATCCAGTCGGCAGCCTTTTTCGCTGAAGTGTTCCGGGGCGGGATCGTCTCGATCGAGCGTGGCCAGTGGGAGGCCGCAAAGGCGGTCGGCATGGATCGGCGCCAGACACTGCACCGCATCGTGCTTCCCCAGGCGGTTAAGCGCATGATCCCGGCCTTCATGGAGCGCTCCATCGAGTTGATGAAGACGACCACGCTGGTCGCCACCATCTCCTACGCAGACCTGCTGTTTGCCGCCAACGAGATCTCGCAGAAGACGTTCCGGCCGCTGGAGACGCTGACGGTTGCCGCGCTGATCTATTTCCTGGTGATCTTTGCCTTCAGCCTGGCGATGCGGCAGGTTGAGCGGCGGCTGGCCGTCACCGGCGACACGACGGTGCGGCGATGAACCACCGCTGGGATTTCGCCTCGGTCCTCGACAACACCGATGCGCTGCTGGCAGGCGCGGCCGGCACGCTGCGGATCTTTGCCATCTGCATCGTGGCGGGCCTCGCCCTCGGCCTCGTCGTCGGGCTCGGCCGCACCTCGCAGCGGCGCTGGATCCACTGGCCGGCATCCGCCTTCGTCGAGTTCTTCCGCAACACGCCGGTGCTGGTGCAGATCCTCTGGTTCTACTTCGCTCTGCCGATGCTGGTGCCGTTCTCGATCAACCCGCTGGCGGCTGCCGCGCTCGGCATCTCGCTGAACTCGGCCGCCTTCACGGCCGAGATCGTGCGTGGGGGAATCCAGTCGATCGACCCTGGCCAATGGGATGGGGCAAAGGCCATCGGCATGGGCTGTGGCCAGGCCATGCGTCGCATCATCCTGCCACAGGCCTTGAAGCGGATGACGCCGGCGCTCACCAACCGGGCCATCGAAATCTTCAAGATGTCGACGCTGGCTTCGACGGTCGCCTATGTCGAGCTGCTACAGCAGGGCAAGCTGATCGCCTCGATCAACTACAACCCGATCGAGGCCTATACGGCCGTCGCCGTGATCTTCTTCATCGTCCTGTGGCCCATGGTGCAGGCCACCTACGCCCTGGAACGGCGCCTGCGGAGAGACGAATGACGTTCCTGCGGGCCGTAGGCCTTTCCAAGAGCTTCGGCACCAATGCGGTGCTGCAGGGCCTCGACCTCGACGTGAGGCAGGGTGAGCGCATCGCCATCCTCGGCGCCTCCGGCTCCGGCAAGAGCACGCTCCTACGCTGCCTGAACTTCATGGAGATGCCGACGACCGGCACCATCGAGCTCGACGGCAAGGTATTGGGGCGCGCAAACACGACGGGGCAGGTCTATCAGGAGCGTGAGCTCATTGCGGTTCGCCAGCGCATCGGCATGGTGTTCCAGCAGTTCAACCTGTTCCCGCACATGACGGCGCTGGGCAACGTCATGGAGGGCCTGCGCACGGTGAAACGCGTGCCCAGGGCCGAGGCGGCAGCACTGGCTGCAGCGCAACTGGCTCGCGTCGGGCTAAGCGAGAAGGCCGATCACTATCCTGCCCACCTGTCGGGCGGGCAGAAGCAGCGCGTCGCCATCGCGCGGGCGCTCGCCATGGAGCCGGCGTTGCTGCTGTTCGACGAGCCGACCTCGGCGCTCGACCCCGAGCTGGTCGGCGAGGTTCTGGGCGTCATCCACGCATTGGCGGAAGAGGGGCGCACCATGCTTCTGGTGACCCACGAACTCGGCTTCGCCTACCACGTGGCCACCCGGGTGATTTTCCTGGCTGACGGGACCATCCATGAATCCGGTACGCCGGACGAGGTCCTGAAGAACCCGCGCCGGGAGCGCACCAGGGCGTTCCTCGCCAGCCACATGCGATACAGTCTCTAAGGAACAACCATGACCCAGACTCAGGGCTCCGCGCAGGGCTACGTGGCCGACCCGCGCAATGACGGCGTGCTCGTCTACGTCAACGGCGCCTTCGTGCCGCGCAGCGAGGCTGTGGTCTCGGTGTTCGATTCCGGCTTTGCGCTCGGGGACGGAGTCTGGGAAGGCCTGCGCCTGGTGAAGGGTACGCTGATCAGCCTCGAGGCGCATCTCGACCGCCTGTTCGAGGGCGCCCGATCGATCGCCCTCGACATCGGTCTGACGCGGGACGGCGTTGCGAGGGCAGTCCAAGACACGCTCGACCGCAACGGCATGACCGACGGCGCCCATATCCGCCTGATGGTTACGCGCGGGCTGAAGTCGACCCCAAACCAGGACCCACGCTTCGTCATCGGCCCGGCCACCATCGTCATCGTCGCCGAGTACAAGCGGCCGAGCCCCGAGGCCAAGGCGCGGGGCATGACGCTGTTCACCTCGACCTTCCGCACGAGCACGCCCGACGTCTTCGACCTCCGGCTCAACTCGCACAGCCGGCTCAACCTGATCCAGGCGCTGATCCAGGCGATCAACGCCGGGGCGGACGAGGCGCTGATGCTCGATCCCAGAGGGTTCGTGGCGTCCTGCAACTCGACGAACTTCTTTATCGTCCGGCGGGGCGAGCTGTGGACATCGACCGGAGCCTACAGCTTCAAGGGCATCACCCAGGCCAATGTCCTGGAGGCCTGGCGTGGCGCCGGCAAGGTTGCGCGCGAGTGCGACTTCACCCTGGCTCAGGTCTACTCGGCCGACGAGGCCTTCGTCACCGGCACGCTCGGCGGCGTCACCCCGGTGACGAAGATTGACGGTCGCCAGATCGACAAGGGCCAGGTGGGGCCGCTGACACGCGAAGCAAGCGCGCTCTACCTGGCGTCGGTCGGCGCGGACTGAGCGAGCCCGATCGCGGCAAGCGTCAGTGTCGAGGCCTCCTGGATTGGAGGGGTTAGAAATCCCGCAGCTTTCTGACCTTCCCCTCGGTTCATCACTCACGCGCCCCGAGAGTTCTAGCGAAGGGCAAAAGTCACGATCGTGTAGACCGCTGTCCACAGCGTCGCGTATCCACCGATGATCAGCCCCTTTTGGCTCCTGTTGGCCGAACGGCGAACCCTTTCGGAGTCTGACAGAAGAAACCAGTAGAGGCCGGCAAGCGTCGCCACGCCCCAAAATCCCGAGAGGAACAGCATGGCCTGAGCGGCAGCTGACAGTGAGCCACCGGTTCCCGTCAGCAGACTAAACACGGGAAGCGCCGAGAGGATCGGCCAGAGTGCGAGAGCCGGAAAGACCAAGGTCCAGGCTGTGATCCGCAAAACGTCGCGGCGGAGGGTCGTGTCTCTTGCGTCCATTGTGCTACGCCTCTGACTGTCGGTCCTCACCTATAGCGGGCGGCTGGGCGAGACCGACGATAAACTGTGAGCGGCATATTGTCCGGCCAACCGGGCCACATCCGCCCTCGATGCAGCGAATTCCGTGTTTCCGAAACATCCCTGCCCGGCAAACCGCCCGGAACTGCGACCGAATCCAAACGGTCTCCAGGGGTCGGTTCGGCGAGAGTGGGTTGTGGTGTGCGCAGTCCCTACGAGCCCGTCTCAGGAGCTGGATTCCCTGTTCTGCGGGAAAATACAGGGAATTCGCGCGAAAAGCGGGCTCTCTCGGTCATTCTTGCTCGCGCAAGTCATTAATTTTGCAGATGTTTTCGACGCAAATCCCTACTGCAGCGAACAGGGAAAAATATTTGCTGAACGGGGATCATTTTCGGATCAACAGGGATCCAGCAACGGCCAGCAGGGAACCTAAACATTTAGGCCATGCCTGGCGCCTCACCTGTTCCAAGATGTCCTGGTTGATCGAAGCGACCGCGGCCGGCCCGCGCCGCGTCCATGAGACGCCGCGTCAGATCAATGTCCCAACGCAAGACATCTGACGCTCCAGCGTCCTTTCGCATCAGAGAGGTACTGACGACGATGCCCTGCGATGCACGGAGCGCCGCCGCAACATTCTCCTCATTGACGCCGCCGCCAATGAGAATGGGGCGTTTAATCGCGGCTGCCCGCAGCCGACCGATCCGCACCAGCGTGTCGTCGAAACTGGAACCGGTGATGATCAATCCGTCGGCACCGGTCTTCTGGGCCCATTCCGCCGCCAATTCCTGAGACTCGCCGCCAATGGGCACCGCTGTGCGGTCATGGACGTCAGCCAGTATTGCGATGCGGCCGCCACCGAGAGTCTCGCGAAAGGCCAGGGCCTCTGCGCCAATCCCATATCGTGGCCCCTGCGCGGTCATCATGCCACCGACGAAAACCTTGATCCGGACGAAATCGCCTCCTGCCGCATCTGCGATGGCGAGCGCCGCCTTCGGATCATGCGCCTCGACGATGACGCCAAGGCCGACTTGGGGAACCTCCCGGCGAACGAAACGAGCCAGCGCTGCAGTAACAGCCAGCGGTCCAGGCTGCATCAAAGATGTCTCGCGTGTCTGATCCTGCAACTTGATGTACGGCACGCCGGCCGCTGCAAACACCCGCGCATTGCTGGCGACATAGTCTTCAAGCCAGGCCATGCCGTGCCGGGCATCAAATGGTGGAAGATGCAAGGCTGCGATGACAAGCGGATCTGCAGCGAATACGGCATGGGATGTCACGTCAGGCGCTCCATGGCGTGGGCGTGGCCAACAAGCGGTCAAGGTCGGATCGGCACTCCGCCTTGTCGACAGGCAAGGCGCCATCGGCGCCAAAGTGGCGGACAATACGCGCTGCGGCGACTGATCCGAAGCAGGCCGCTTTGATGGGCTCGCCCGTCTCGGCGAGACCCGCGAGGAAGCCTCCACACCATGAATCACCAGCGCCCGTCGGATCGACCGCGGGAACCGTGAGCGACGGCACGGCGATGGGCTGGCTTGAGGCCCGATCCCAGACAAGCGAGCCGTGACGCCCGAGTTTGACCGCTACTGTTCCACGGCAACGGCAAGCGAGCTCCCGTAGCGCCTCGTGTCGGCTCGCCCCGGGTACCAGAGCAGCGAGTTCGACGGCGCTTGGCAGAAATGCGTCAACCTTCGCAAGAAGGGGGGCAAGATCATCGAGGGGCACGTCGGCCAATTGCCAGCCTGGGTCAAGCGTCACCGGAATGTTGGCTGGACTGAAAAGATCCGCCATCTCCATAAGGACGTCCAGGCGAGACGGCGCGAGATGCACGCCGCGCGACTTCAGGTAACTCGCCGGAACCTGCTTGGCCGTCATAGGCGTTTCGTGTCGAAACTGGGAGTAGCTCGGTTCAGCTGGCGGCGGCGCGGAGCGGAGCAGTTCGACCCAGTTGATCACGTCGTCCGGCGACAGCCGGACATCGCTGAACCCAGCCAGTGCAAGATCCTCGGGCTTGCTCCTATGACGCTCGATCCGGTCGCCCGCATCGTCATAGATGAACCACTCGACATAGCGCAGATGCACCGGACTGCGCGTGACACCATCAAGCAGAAATCCGTTGGCGACGAGACGTCCCAACGTTTCCTCGGGGTAGGACGCAACCGCCATCGAGACCAAACCGACCGTCTCGACAAAGCAGAGGGCGCCCACACCGGAATAGGCTGCGTTGCCTCCGACCCGCGCCAGCGCGACGGCACCGTCGGACGCAATGACGTTATCGATTGTCAGGCCGCCGACCGTGACGAGATCCGGTACCATCTGCTCATAGCCCCAGCCTCGGCGCGCCCAGGCCGAGCGCATCGCGCGCCTTCGTCAGATGGTAGGAAAACACGTGCAGCGGCACGCTGTAGAGGATCGGCGCCAGATCATCGCGAACCGCCGGGACCTGCCAGACGTGATTGACGTAAGGATCGAAGCCGGCTTCGCCCTCCGGAACCAGCGCGATCGTGTATCCGCCCACGCCCTTACCGACGATCGCTGTCTCCAGTGCCCGCTGCCGGCTCGCCGCGTCCGGCGCGATCAGGAACATGACGTCGCTCTCCTTTTGCGTGCGGTAATGATGATACTCCTCCAGAGGAAACGCATAGGCGTGGATCGGCGCCAGTTCCCGAAGCTTGGCTGATCCGAAGGCCGCCGGCGCGAAGTGCGGTCCGGCGCCTGCAAGCATGACGAGATTGACGCCCGCCAGCTCCCTGCCAAGCGATTGCGCCGGCGCCCAGAAGGCCTTCGCGACGCGATCGACCAAGTCAGGCATTGCATCGAGCGCGGCGCCAATACCTGGAGCAGAGCCCTCACCGCGCCCTCGCGCCGCGGCGATGGCGCCCGCGAGCTTGATCAAAGCTGCCATGCACGCAGTGCTCGCCTGAGTAGGCCAGCCGCCTCGGGTCGCGTTGATCAGCATGGATGCGTCGGCGTCCGCGATCATCGGGGCCGTTGCCGTATTCGTCACGGCCACGGCGTAGCCGCCGCGCTGACGGACACCGGCAATGCTGGCCGTCACCGGAGGCGTTTTCCCGCTGGAGCTGATGCCGATTGCAAGCGTGCCCTTGCCGGCCACGCCAAGGCCGTAATTCTCCATGTCGAAGGCTTCAATCGCCTCGACCGGAACGCCGAGCAGCCTTTCCATGGCGAGCCGGACGCCAATTCCGGAAATCCAGGAATCGCCGCAGCCGACAATCACAACCCTGTCGAGATCACGGATGGCCAGATCGGCCGCGATCCCGGCGATCGCGCCCTGCGTCGCGTCCAGCGTGCTGCACATCGCTGCGCCTTGCGCCATCATCTCATCATTGGTGAGCTCAACGCGGCGGAAACGCTCGGGGTCGCCACAGGCGTCCGACGAGAATTCCCTCTTGATCGCTTTGTAGTCTGCCGAATGATCGTTCATCGCCTCAACCACCGGCGCTGGCCGGGCCCATAAATGCACTGCGTCACGATGCCGTGAGGGCCCTCATGTGCGAACCACTTGCGGGCCTCGCGGCATTGATGCAGCCTACAGTTTGTATTCGATTGGTCCAGTCTGATCACGGCGATGGGCGGTGGTCGACCACTCTTGCTAGGAGGCAAGACGATGACCCTTTCTCGCCGCCATTTTCTGGGAGCCGCCGCCGGCGCAACCGCCTTGGCGGCCCCGATGTACGCGAGAGCGCAGGCGCGCGAGCTCGTCATGATCGGCTATGGCACGGCGCAAGATGATCCGATCAAGCG
>JBMOJG010000007.1:0-14008 GCA_049316925.1 Alsobacter sp.
TTGCGGCGGTCACTCGATCACCAGCATGGCACTCACCTCGGCCTCGCAGGCCACTTTCCCATCCACTTTCGCCTCGCCACGGTACCACCACATGTTGCCGCGCTGCTTGATCTTCTTCATGTGGTACTCCACGACGTCGCCCGGCATCACCGGCCTGCGGAACTTGGCGTTGTTGATGGTCATGAAATACACCAGCTTCGGCCGTGCACTGCCGAGCTTGGCCAGAACGCAGATGGCACCGGCGGTCTGCGCCATGCCCTCGATCAGCATGACGCCCGGCATCACCGGTTGTGCCGGGAAGTGACCAGCGAACTGCGGTTCGTTGAACGTCACGTTCTTGATGCCGATGCAGCTTTCGTCACTGTCGATGTCGATGATGCGGTCGACCAGCAGGAACGGATAGCGGTGGGGCAGCAGTTCCATGATCTTCTGGATGTCCGCCGATACAAGGCCGGCCGGATCCGTATCGCTCATTGCAGGTTACCTCAGCTCAGAACAGGCGGTCAGGTGCCGCCGCCGGCCCCAGTGTCGGGGGACGGGTCTTTCCGCTTCGCAAGATTGGACAGGACCGTCAACTCCCTAAACCAGTCCTTGACCGGCTTGGCCGGCGTGCCGCCCCAGCGGGCGCCAGCGGGGACATCCGAATTCACGTTGCTGGCGCCCGCCACCTGCGCGCCCATGCCGATACGGACATGGCCGACAATGCCGGTCTGGCCGCCGATGGCGACGAAATCCTCGAGCGTGACACTGCCTGAGATGCCGACCTGGGCGACGATGACGCAGTGGCGGCCGACGACGACGTTGTGGCCAATCTGGACGAGGTTGTCGATCTTCGTGCCTTCGCCGATCACCGTGTCGCGGTTGGCGCCGCGGTCAATGGTGCTGTTGGCACCGATTTCCACGTCGTTCTGAATGACGACCCGGCCAACCTGCGGCACCTTCAGGTGTCCCTGCGGGCCGAGCGCGAAGCCGAAGCCGTCCTGGCCGATTCGGACGCCGGCATGCAGGATGACGCGGTCGCCGACGAGCGCGTTCAGCACCGTCGCCCCCGGGCCGATGGTCGCGCCGCGCCCGATGCGGACTTGCTGGCCGATCACCGCATTGGCGCAGACGACCGTCCCGGCGCCGATCTCGGCCCCTGCGCCGATGACGGCTCCCGGATCCACCGTCACTCCCTGCTCCAGCCGGGCTTCGGGATGGACCGATGCGCCGGGCGCCACGCCGGCGCCACCGAAGGCCGGGTCGGGTCGCATCGCGCTGGGGAACAGCCTGGCCGAGACGGCCGCGAAGGCGTGGTAAGGCTGTGGGGTGATCAGGACTGCCGTGCCGGCCGGAACGCGCCCGACAAACCGGGGGGCCACCAGACAGGCCCCTGCCTGTGTGCTGTCGAGATCCCGTGCGTAGCGCGCATTGTCCAGAAACACGAGGTCGCCGGGGCCAGCCCGGTCAAGCGGCGCAACGCCGGTGATACAGCGCGCGGGGTCTTCGCCGTCACGCAGGGTGGCGCCGGTCATTGACGCGATGTCGGCCAGCGACAGCGGCGCCGAAAGGCGGAAAAAGACGGGGTCAGCCATGATGTCGCGAGCGGTAGGGCCCAGGGCCTGAGCCCGGGGCCGCTGCCGTCAGAAGCTCGTGCCGCCCGAGAAGCGGAAGATCTGCGTCCGATCGCCAGCCGCCTTTGTGATCGGATAGGCGAGGTCGAAGCGGATCGGTCCGAGCGGAGACTGCCAGAGCAGGCTCGCGCCGACCGACGTGCGGATCGTGCTGTCGTCTATCACCGTCACGCAGGTGGGTGCTTTCTTGGGAAAGGGCGACAGGATCAGCGTGTTCGGAATGTAGCAGTTGTACCCGTAGGGTGAGATCGACGCGAAATTTGTCTTTCCCTGGTAGTCGAACAACGAACCAGCATCGGCGAACACGGCGCCCCGGAAACCAAGCTCCCGTGGCAAGCCGAAGATCGGGAACTGGACTTCGGTGCTGGCCCCGTAATAGGTCGATCCACCAAGCGCGTTGTACTTCGGGTTCAGCGCATCACGCGGGCCGATGCCAGCGGGAGCAAAGCCTCGTACCAAGTTCGGCCCAAGGAAGAACTGGTCAGTGATCCGGAGATTGTTGCCGGTGATGTTACCGCCCTGAACCTTAACCATGCCGACGAAATCATCGGTCAATTCGCGGTAGTAGCGCACCTCACCAGTTGTGCGGATATATCTGCTGTCGCCGCCCAGACCCGCGAAGTCCTGCTTCAACTCAGCGTACAGGCCCGCGCGCGGGTTCTTGTTATTGTCGAGCGTGTTGTATGCGAACGTATAACCGACCGAAGATGTTAGGTACTTGCCAGCCGAATCCTTGATGGCAATCGAAGCCTCGCCGTTATTTATGCAGTTCGGGTAAAGCGTGCCGTATCCCGCGTCGTAGAAACAGTCATTGAAGGGCTGCTTGAAGGTATTCGGGATCGTGATGTCCTGCTGGAACAGCGAATAGCGGAACAGAACCGAACTCTCGTCTGTCAACGGCAGACCAACGCGAATGGCGCCACCAATGAGCTGGTTTCGATAGTACGAATACCTCGTATTGTCTGTATTCTTGGCGAAAAGGTCGAAACCGACGGCGATCCGTTTGTCCATGAAGTACGGCTCGGTGAACGAAAAGTCCACGCCGCTGGAGTACTGACCTGTCGACCCGGCCAGCCTCACGTATTGGCCGCGTCCAAGGAAATTTGTCTCGGTTACCGATACCTCGGCGATGAAACCGTCCGACGTCGAGTAACCACCCGAGATCGCGAACGAACCGGTGGGCTGATCCTCGACCTCGACGTTGATGACGACGCGATCAGGGGTCGACCCCGGCTCGTTGGTGATGCGAACCTTCTTGAAATAGCCGAGATTGTTGAGGCGACGCTCGGCCTTGTCGACCATGATCTTGTTGTAGGCATCGCCTTCACCAAGATCGAACTCGCGACGGATCACGTAGTCACGGGTGCGGGTGTTGCCGCGCACATTGATGCGCTCGACATACACTCGCGGACCTTCCTCGACCACGTAGCTGATGTTGATGCGGCCGGACGCAGGATCACGCTCGCCGCGCGGGCGGACCTGGGAAAACGCATAGCCGCGGCTCGCCACCTCGGTGGTGATCCCGGTCAGCGTCTTCTCGACATCCTCGGCATTGTAGACGTCGCCCGACGTGGTCCTCACGCGGTTGCGAAGGCGGTCAGCATCGACGTCGGCGATCTTGGACTCGACGCCGACATCGCCCACCCGGTACTGCTGGCCTTCCTCGATGACGATGCGGACGCGGTAGCCATTGCTGTCCGGATCGAATGTGGCGTCCTGCGACACGATGCGGAAATCGGCATAGCCGTGCTTCAGGTAGAAGCGGCGGACGAGCTCGAGGTCTGCGGCGATCTTGTCGGGATCATAAACGTCGGAATTCTTCAGCCACGAGAGGAAGTTGCTCTCCGTGGTGTTCATCTGGTCGCGCAGACGGCCCGACGAGTAGGCTTCGTTGCCAACGAATTCGATGGCCTTGATGCCAGTCTTGTCGCCTTCATTAATGGTGAAAACGACGTCGATACGGCCATTATCTAGGGTAACGGAGCGGGCGGAGACCGTCGCAAGACTGCGACCGCTCCGGGAGTAGATTTCCTTGAGCCGCTGCACGTCGGCATCGACGGTCGCCTGGCTGAACGGCCCGCGGGCCTTGGTCGACATCTCGGGTGTCAGCTGGTCGCTCTTGATCTTCTTGTTGCCCTGGAACACGACCCGGTTGACGACCTCGTTCTCCTTCACGGACACGACCGTCTGCCCGCCGCGCTGACTGACGCTGACACTCGAGAAAAGGCCGGTTGCGAGGAGATCCCGGCGTGCCACTTCTGCCGTCTGGCCGGACACGTAGGAACGGATCGTCTCGGTGTCGACACGGCGGTTGCCCTGGACAACCACGCTCTGCGCCATGACCGGGGCACCCAAAGCGATCAGGAGAGCGGCGCTGACCGCCGTCTGCCTAAGCGCGCTCACGTGCCTGCGCAAACCATGCGTCTCGAATGCCATCGAGTTACCCGCCTTTATTATTGTCCACCCGACAGGACGTTCGGTCCGGCCGGATTCCCCGGATATACAAGTCGCTTCTACCCAATCTGGACAGCCCTGCAAATGCGAAATCCGCCGCGGGGGCGGATTCCGGTCGGCCGTGGCCGCGATGACACTTAGCGCTGCGTTAAGGCCAGCGCCGGATTGGTTAAAGCGACACGAGATGCAGAACGTCGTTCACCGTGGTGAACAGCATCAGCATCAAGACGAGAGCAAGGCCGACGCGAAAGCCGAATTCCTGGGTCCGCTCACTGAGCGGACGGCCGCGCGCCGCCTCGACGGCGTAGAACATCAGGTGCCCCCCGTCCAGCAGAGGGATCGGCACGAGGTTGATGAGGCCTATGGACACCGAGAGGATCGCCGCAAGGTTGAGCAGGGCCACGATGCCAGCTGTCGCCACCACCCCCGACACCTGGGCAATCCGGATGGGGCCGGACAGCTGGTCGGTGCTCTCCGTGCCGGCAAACAGGCCGGACACGTAGGCCCCCGTCCGTTCAACGATGAACCACGTCTCGTCCAGAGCGGTGCGGAACGAAGACCCGAGAGTCATCGATTCGGTCCGCAGATCCTCGGGATTGCGCGAGCCCTGGATGCCGAGAATCCCGAGCCGCTGCTTGCCGAAGGACGAATTGATGACCTTCAGCTCGGGGGTCGCCGAGACCGTCATCTCGCGGCCGGCACGCAGCAGCGTCAGCGCCAGCGTCACGTTGGGTGACGTTGAGACAATGCGCTGCATGTCGGTAAAATTGTCGATCGGACGGCCATCAATCGCGATGATCAGGTCGTTCGGCTTCAAGCCGGCGCGTGCGGCGGCGCTCTGCTCGACTACGGCCTCGACGCGCGGCACCAGCACCTGCCGGCCGTTGGCGTAGTTCATCGCCGCGAAGATGGCGATGGCGAGGATAAAATTGGCAAGCGGTCCGGCGGCCACCACAGCCGCACGCTTCCATACTGGCTGGTAGAAGAAGCTGACGGCCTTCTCGGCATCAGTCATTCCGGCCAGCAGCGTGCCGTCCGGGGTCGAGGCCGCGCTCGAATCACCGAAGAACTTCACGTAGCCGCCGAGCGGGATGATGGCAAAGCGCCAGCGTGTCCCATGCCCGTCGGTGAAGCCGAAAAGCTCGGGCCCAAAGCCGATCGAAAAGGTCTGGACCTTGATGCCGCACCAGCGACCGACGATGAAGTGGCCGAACTCGTGCACGAAAATGACGATCACAAGCACAAACAGAAACGGCAGGATGTAGCCGCCCGCAGCATTCATCATGCCGCCCAATGACCCGAAGATGTCCATTCAAATCCCCGAAGATGACGGGCCCGTTGCGAGGCTCCCGAGTGCGATGGTAGCCGCAAACGGACACCGCGTACCGGCATGGTGAATCGTTGGTTAATGCGGGCGAACTGCGGCTGCGGCAAGGCGCTCGCGGGCGCGTGACCGGGCTTCGGCGTCCGTGTCGAGAGCAGCATCGATATCCGGAGGGGCGTTCAGGGGCCCGCCGCGGCCGATGGCGTGGAGGACGGCTTCGACCAGGACCGGAATGCCGCCAAAAGCGAGACGCCCCTCCAGGAAGGCGGAGACCGCCACCTCGTTGGCGGCGTTGAGGACCGTCGGCATCGAGCCGCCTTCCCGCATTGCCGCCATCGCGAGGCCAAGGGCCGGAAAGCGTACGAGGTCCGGCTCCTCGAAATCCAGCCGGCCGATGGTTGAAAGGTCGACCCGGCGCGCCGGCGTCTCGAGCCGGTCCGGATAGCCGAGGCAATGGGCGATCGGCACGCTCATGTCGGGCATGCCCATGCCAGCCACCATCGCACCGTCCGCGAAGGTCACGAGGCCGTGGACGATCTGCTGGGGATGGACCAGCACACCGAGGCGGTCGGCGGCGATGCCGAAGAGGTGGTGAGCCTCGATCAGCTCCAGCCCCTTGTTCATCATCGAGGCAGAATCGACCGTCACCTTGGTTCCCATGGCGTAGTTGGGGTGCGCCAGCGCCTCCTCCCGCGTGGCGGTGGCGATCCGCTCCGCCGACCAGGTGCGGAACGGCCCGCCCGATGCGGTGAGAATCATCCGCTCGACCTCGTCGATGCGATGCCGGCCGAGTGCCTGGAACACGGCGTTGTGCTCGGAATCCATCGGCATGATGCGCACGCCGGCGCGGCGCGCGCCGGCCATGAAGGCGGCCCCGGCGCAGACCAGGCACTCCTTGTTGGCCAGAGCCACCGTGCGTCCGGCCCTGACGGCGGCATCGGTCGGCCGCAGTCCGGCGGTCCCGGCAATACCGGCGACGACGAGCTCGGCGTCGCGCTGCGCCGCCTCGATCACCGCGCCCTCCCCGGCGCCCGATTCGATGCCGGATCCCGCCAAGGCATCAGCCAGCGCCGCGGCGCCCGAGGGATCCGCCAGGGCCGCAAAGCGGGCCCCGAGGCGGCGGGCAACGGCGGCCAGCGCGGCCGCGTCACGGCCGCCCGCGACCGCCTCCACGCGGAACCGGTCCGGGTCAGCCGCCAGCAGGTCAGCGGTGGAGCGGCCGATGGATCCGGTCGCGCCCAGCAGGGTGATGCGGGTCGGCACGCTACGACAGGCCTCCGCCATAAAGCGGCAGGAGCAGAAGCAGGCAAACAGCCCAGAAGCTGTCCAGCCGATCCATCACCCCGCCATGGCCAGGGATCAGGCTGCTGGAATCCTTGGCGCCGAAACGGCGTTTGAGGGCCGACTCGAACAGGTCGCCGCCCTGCGAGGCCACCGCGGCGACGGCTGTCAGTCCGAACAGCGGCCACCCACCGATCCAGCCCGCACCAAAGGCCCGGTTGGCGATCCAGACCAGCGCGACGGCCACCAGCGTGCCGCCGACGACGCCGCCGAGAAAGCCCGACCATGTCTTCTTGGGGCTGATCCGCGGCCAGAGCCTTGGTCCGCCGAGCGCACGGCCCACAAAATAGGCGGCAATATCAGTGACCCAGACGACCGCAAACACCCAAAGGATGGCGACGAGCCCGTAGGCGGCATGGCCGCTCAGTTCGATCGGCACGATAGCCACTACGGCCGCGTAGGCGACACCAATGGCCGCCCACAGGCGCATTCGCGACGGAGCCAAGGCGGCTGCTGCGGCAGATCCGATCGCAACCGCGATCCAGGCCTGTGGCGCGGCCGTGCCCGCCCCTTCGGCGATCACCCCGGCGGCTGCGATCGCCACGGCCCCGCAAATCCAGCAAATCAAGCGAACCGTGCCGGTCAACCCCACCAAGGTCAGCCATTCGCGCAGCACCAGGATCGCTGCAAGCGTCCACAGCAGGGCGAAGCCAGGGCCGCCCAACCATGCCGTCGCAAGCGCGACAACGGCCATGGCGAGGCCGGAGGCAACCCGCAGGGCCAGCTCGGAAGGCGGCCTTTGGTCTGGAGTGGGTCCGTCGGACGGGACGCTCACGCCCCTGCCCCGGCGCGCGACAGGCCGCCGTAGCGCCGGTCGCGGGACCGGTATTCGGCAAGCGCGGCCTCGAGCGCGGCGCGGTCGAAGTCGGGCCAGAGAACCGGCGTGAACACGAGCTCGGCATAGGCGGCCTGCCAGAGCAGGAAGTTCGACAGACGCTTCTCGCCGGACGTCCGGATCACCAGGTCCGGATCGGGAATTCCCAGCGTGTCGAGGCGGGCGGCGATTGCCTCCTCGGTGATGGCGGCCGGCGGAAGGCGGCCGGCGGCGACATCCCGCACAAGGCGCACCGCCGCGGCGACAACCTCCTGGCGGCCGCCATAGTTGAAGGCGATCACCAGGGTCAGGCCAGTGTTGGCCAGCGTCAGATGCTCGGCCTCGTCCAGCAGCGCGTCGATCTCGGCCGCCAGACCCTGGCGGGAGCCGATGACCCGGACGCGCACATTGTTGCGGTGCAGATCGGCGAGATCATTGCGGATGAAGCGCTTAAGCAGGCCCATGAGGTCACTGACCTCCTGGGGAGGCCGGCGCCAGTTCTCCGACGAGAAGCTGTAGACCGTCAGAAACCGGATGCCGAGGTCGATGGCATTTCGGACCGTGCGCCGCAGCGCCTCCACCCCGCGCCGGTGGCCCTCAAGCCGTGGCAGCCCGCGGGCAGCAGCCCAGCGTCCGTTGCCGTCCATGATGATGGCCACATGGACGGGCGCTTCGTCCCGCGGTGAGCCGTGGGACAGGGCGGACTGGACGACCGGTTCGGTGATCGGCGCCATGCGCATGCTCCGCCGCGGGCCTCCTCAGACCTGCATGGTCTCTTTTTCCTTGGCGACGAGCGCCTGGTCGATTTCGACGATGGTGGCGTCGGTGGCCTTCTGGACCTGCTCCGAGAAGCGGTCCAGCTCGTCCTTGCCCACATGCCCATCCTTCTCGAGCTTCTTTAAGGTATCGAGACCATCACGGCGGACATGGCGGGACGCGACCCGCGCTTCCTCGGCATATTTATGGGCAACCTTGACGAGTTCTTTCCGGCGCTGCTCGTTGAGCTCCGGGATGCGGATCCGCATCACCTGACCTTCGGTCGCCGGGTTGAAACCAAGGTTCGAATCGCGGATCGCCTTTTCGACAGCCTGCACCATGCCGCGATCCCAAACCTGGACGGTGATCATCCGGGGTTCGGGCACGTTGACTGTCGCCACCTGGTTGAGCGGCATCATGGCTCCGTAGGCGTCGACCTGGATCGGATCGAGCAGGTTCGCCGAGGCGCGCCCTGTCCGCAGGCTCGCGAGATCGCTGCGAAAGGACTGTACGGCGCCGGCCATGCGGCGCTTGACGTCGGCGATATCGAATTGCGCACTCATCGTGACATCCCGGACTCTGGCCTGACTGGGGCTGCCTCAGGGCTTACGCCGCTGTTCGCAGGGGTTCAAGGGGTGACGCGCGTGGCCCGGGCACGGCCTGTGAGTATCGCCGTGATGGCGCCCGGACCGTGGGCCGAGCCGACGATGATCGGCATCCGGTTCTCCCGCGCAAGCGCAAAGGCGGCGGTATCCATGACCTTCAGGTCCCTGGCAATCGCCTCGTCGTGGGTGATGTAATCGAATCGGGTGGCGGTCGGATCCGTCTTCGGGTCGGCGCTGTAGACGCCGTCGACCTGGGTGGCTTTCAGCACGGCATCGCAGGACAGTTCGATCCCGCGCAGGACGGCGGCCGTGTCCGTGGTGAAAAACGGGTTTCCGGTGCCACCGCCCAGCACCACGACCTGTCCCTTGTCGATGTGGTGAAGAGCGGGCTGCCGCGCATAGGTCTCACAGATCGACGGCATCGAGATGGCCGACATGGTGCGGGCCGGGGCGCCAGCCGCCACCAGGGCGCTCTCCAGCGCGACGGAGTTCATCACCGTGGCGAGCATGCCCATCGAATCGGCAGTGGCCCGGTCGATCCAGCCGGCGGCCGCCACCTTGGCGCCGCGGATGATGTTGCCGGCGCCGATGACCACGGCGATCTCGAAGCCCTCGCGCCGGGCCTCGGCGAGATCCTCGGCCAGGATGCTCAGGGTCTGGGGGTTGAGCCAGTAGCCGTCCGGGGCAATCAGCGCCTCGCCGGAAAGCTTCACGAGGATTCGCTTACCCGCAGGTGTCATCGACGGTCCTTCCTCCCTGATGCCACAGGTACTCACAAAAACGGCGGCCCGAAGGCCGCCGCTCTGGGGTTGGCGTCAGGCCTGGCCTGCCGCCGCCGCAACTTCGGCGGCAAAGTCCGTCTCCTGCTTCTCCACGCCCTCGCCGAGGGCGAAGCGGACGAAGCCGGCGAGCACAACGGGTGCGCCGACCCGGCCTTCGCTTTCCTTCACCGCCTGCGCGACCGTCTTCGACGGATCGTGGACGAAGGCCTGGTCCACAAGGCAAACCTCCTTGTAGTACGATTTCAGGCCGCTCTCGACGATCTTCTCGAGCACATGCGGGGGCTTGCCGGCATTCTTGTCCGCCAGCACGGCCTTCTCGCGCGCCACGACGGCGGGATCGAGACCGGCCATGTCCAGCGCCTGCGGGCTGGCTGCGGCGACATGCATGGCGATCTGTCGGCCAAGCGTGGCGAGCTCGTCATGCTTGCCAGACGACTCGAGCGCCACGATTACTCCGATCTTGCCAAGGCCGGGAGCAACCGCACTGTGAATGTACTGGCCGACAACGCCCTGATGCACCTGCAGCTCGGCTGCGCGGCGCAGGTTCATGTTCTCGCCGATGGTCGCGATGGCGTTGGCAACGGCATCCGCGACGGTGCCGCCGCCGGGGTAATGCGTCCCAAGAAGCGCGTCGACGTCGGCCGACTTCTCAAGCGCCACCTTGGCGATGGTGGCGGCCAGAGCCTGGAACTCTTCATTGCGGGCGACGAAATCGGTCTCGGAATTGACCTCGACCACGACGCCGCGGTTGTCGCGCACGGCCAGAGCGACGAGACCCTCGGCGGCGACGCGTCCGGACTTTTTCGCGGCCTTGGCGAGGCCCTTCTTGCGCAGCCAGTCGATGGCGGTCTCGACATTGCCCTCGTTGGCCTCAAGGGCGGCCTTGCAGTCCATCATGCCGGCGCCGGTCTTCTCGCGCAGGTCCTTCACCAGTGCGGCGGTGATCGTGGCCATCGGTTCATCCTCTCGGTCGTTCAGACGTGAAGACGGCGGCGAAGTTCGCCGCCGCAGGTCCATCTCGGTGGGGCAGGCGCGGCGGCCGCAGGGCTGCCGCGCCTGAATGATGTCAGACGTTCTCGAGCATGCCGCGCGCCTGCGCGACCCAGCCCTCGCGGTCGATACGGCCGCCAAGCTTGGCCGAACCGTCAATCTTGACGACGTCGGAGGGCGACATGGCGGCGATCTGCCAGAAGTGGAAGATGCCGGCGTCGTTCAGCTTCTTGACGATCTGCGGGCCGCTGCCGGCCAGCTTCGACAGGTCATCGGGCGCCCCGCGCGGCGCATCCAGCACCTCGAACGCCTCGCCGGCAGGCAAGCCTTCTTCGACCGGCAGGACCTCGGCCACGGGAGCCTCGAACGCGCCGACATCGACACCGGCCGAACCCTGGCCGCGCGATATGCCGTCGATGGCAGCGCGCGAGATCAGGTCGCAATACAACGCAATGGCGCGGCCGGCGTCGTCATTGCCGGGGATCGGGAAAGTAATGCCGTCCGGATCGCTGTTGGTGTCGATGATCGCCACCACCGGAATGCCAAGCCGCTGGGCCTCCTTGATGGCCAGCGCCTCCTTGTTGGTGTCGATGACGAAGATCAGGTCGGGCGTACCGCCCATGTCCTTGATCCCGCCCAGCGCGCGCTCGAGCTTGTCCTTCTCGCGCGCCAGCATCAGGCGCTCCTTCTTGGTGAGGCCCTGGGCACCACCGGCGAGGATCTCGTCGACCTTGCGCAGACGCTGGATTGATCCCGATATCGTCTTCCAGTTCGTCAGCATGCCGCCGAGCCAGCGGGAGTTGACGTAGTACTGCGCGGAGCGGCGGGCGGAGTCGGCAATCGCCTCGGCGGCCTGGCGCTTGGTGCCCACGAACAGCACGCGGCCACCGGCCGCCACCGTGTCGGAGATCGCCTGCAGCGCGCGATGCAGCATCGGCACCGACTGTGCGAGGTCGATGATATGGATGTTGTTGCGCGTTCCAAAGATGAACGGCGCCATCTTCGGATTCCAGCGATGCGACTGGTGGCCGAAATGCGCGCCAGCCTCGAGGAGCTGACGCATCGAGAAATCAGGGATAGCCATGTCTGTGCTTCTTCCGGTTCGAGCCTCCGCGGAGATGTGAACCGGGCAAGCCCGGCCACCGGATTGGCCGAAGCCGTCTCCCCGCGTGTGGAATGGGCCGGTCCATACACAAGGCCGGCGGCGAAAGCAAGGCCGGGCCGGCCGCGCGCCTCAGACTCTGGCCCGCCCACTCCGCAACAACAGCACCGCCAGCGCGCCGAAAACAAGCGCCATGCCGGTGCCACGCAACGGGCCGAAGCGCTCACCGGTGACAATCGCCGACGATGCCGCCGCAACCACCGGGACGAGCAGCGCAAAGGGCGTGATGCTGGCCGCCGGATAGCGGGCGATCAGCCGCCCCCACACCGCATAGGCGAAGACATTGCCCAGGATCGCCAGATACAGCACAGCGAGCCAGCCGCTCGCCGGTGTCGCCACGAGTTGGCCGATCACGCCCCCTGCCCCGTCGGTTGCCAAGGCCAGAGCAAGGCCCGGCAGGGGCGGGACCAGCGCCATCCACGATGTCAGCGCAAGCATGTCGCCGGTTCCCCCGGAGCGGCGCAACAGGATGTTGCCGGCGGCAAAACTCACCGGCGCGCCCATCATCACCAGAAAGCCGCCCAGACCAAACTCACCGCCAACGGTGCCGGCGATGCAGAGGAGTCCGATCCCGGCAGCCGCAAGCGCGCCGGCCTGCAGCCGGGTGGGCCGCTCGCCGAACAGCAGCAAGGCAAACAGCACGGTGAAAAAGGCCTGACTTTGGACAAGGACCGCAGCCAGTCCTGGCGGCACGCCGAGTGCGATCCCGCCATACTGGAACATGAACTGACCCAGGTAGAGTGTGGCCGCCGTTGCCATAAACGCCCCGAACGGCATGGCCGGCCTTGGCAGGATCAGCACGGGAAGCGCCGCGATGACAAAGCGCAGGGTCATCAGCAAGGCTGGCGACAGCGTCTCGAGAACAAAGCGGGTCAGCACGAAGGCAAGGCCCCAGACGACCGAGACGCCCAACGCCAGCAGCGTATCGCGCGGGGTCATGTGCGGGCCCGGCCCGCGTCGGTGCCACCGGTCACGCGAATTCGACCGACACGATTCCCGGCACCGCCTTGATCGAGCCTGCAACCTGCGGGGTTGCGCGATAGCGTCCAGGCAGCCGCACCTCCACCTCGCGCTGGCCGCCATCGAGAATGAGGATCAGCGACACCTCGCCGTCGCCTTTCTCACGCAATCTCTCAACAATCGAGCTTATCGGTTTGTCATCACGCATGAAAATACGCATCGTTGACGCCATGGACTGGGCGGCACGATCCAGCGGCTCGGCCGTCTGGATGCGGGCCCTCACCTCTTCGCCCTCGGCAGACCCGGCCAGCGTGAGCAGCACGGCGCGGCCCGGTTCGAGCAGGTCACGGTACTGGTTCAGGCCTTCCTGGAAGATGATCGCCTCGAAGTGGCCGGACTGATCGGACAGGGCAAAGATCCCCATCTTCGACCCAGACTTGGTGCGACGCTCCGAGCGATCGAGCACAGTGGCGGCGACGCGGCCCATGGAGGCGCCGGCCTTCACGGCGCGGGCGAAGTCGGTCCAGCGCTGGGCGCGCAGCCTCGTGAGAACCGGCGCGTAATCATCCAGCGGGTGCCCGCTCAGGAAGAAGCCGATCGCCTCGTACTCCCGCTGCAGGCGCTCGGCGCCCGTCCAGGGCTCATGGGGATTGGCCCGGAGCGGCTCGGGCGACGCCGACCCGCCAAAGATGTCGGCCTGGCCGGCGGCTGCCTCGTCACGCGTCCGGTTGGCGGCGGCCAGAACGGCGTCGAGCGAGGCCACGGCTTTCGCCCGGTCCGGCTCGACCTCGTCCAGGGCGCCGGCGGCGATCAGGCTCTCGAGCGTCCGCTTGTTGACCAGCCGCGGGTCGATGCGGCGGGCGAAATCGGCGAGATCGCGAAAAAGGCCTTCGCGGCGGGCGACGACCAGCGCCTCGACGGCGGATGCCCCCACCCCTTTCACTGCGGCCATCGCATAGCGGATCGCATAGCCGCCCAAGCCGTCGGGATGGACCTCGAAGGTGACGCCCGAGCGGTTGACGGCCGGCGGTTCGACGCGAATGCCGAGCCGCTGCGCCTCGCGGCGGAATTCCGAGATCTTGTCGGTGTTCGACATGTCCAGCGTCATCGACGCCGCCAGAAACTCCACCGGGTGGTTGGCCTTCAGCCAGGCCGTCTGGTAGGCCACCAGCGCGTAGGCGGCGGCGTGCGACTTGTTGAAGCCGTA
>JBMOJG010000008.1:0-13969 GCA_049316925.1 Alsobacter sp.
CATCGACGGTGATGAACCGCAGCACGGCTATGCATCGCTCGGCGGTGGCCGGACCGGAGAAACGATGGCGCCGCCCCAGATGCGCGAACAGGTGGGCGGCCAGCGTTGCGGCCGTGGCCAGACGAATTCGCGGGCCGAAGCCGTCGCGCATCTCCCTGGCAATGGTGACGCGCAGACGATCCACATAGGCCGCGTCCATGGCCCCGTCGAACATGTCGATATAGTAGCGCGACTGGAAGCCGACATAGTCGCGCTGGTGACGGGCAGCAAAATCGGAAAAGCCCGGGAGTTCGCGCCAGCTGTCATAATAGTCGCTGAGAACACGGGCGACATCCCGCTCGACAACCGGCTGAAGGCCGCGCACCACGGCGACGACCTTGTCGTCGACGAAAAAGGCCTTGCGGCGCGACTGCAGATCGCTTTCGAACGACATCGTCAGTCCTCAAACCATCCATGAGGACTTAGCAGCTGCGGCTTAACACGCGACTAACCAACAGGTCGTTTCGCTGATGCGGGCGCGGAATTGACACCGGTACGGCCGGTCTGGACAGGTTGGGCGACGAGCGGGGCCAGCGGCCCGAATCGGGACAGGGAGGATCTGCGATGGGTCGGGCGTACGACGTCATCGTCGTCGGGGTGGGCGGTGTCGGCGCGGCGACATGCCTGCAGCTTGCACGTCGCGGCCAGCGTGTGCTGGGCCTCGAGCGTTTCGATGTGCCGCATGCTGAAGGCTCGTCGCACGGCGGCAACCGCATGATCCGGCTGGCTTATTTCGAGGGCGCCGCCTATGTGCCGCTGGTCTTGCGGGCCCATGCATTGTGGCACGAGCTGGGCCGCGAAGCCGGCGAACAACTGATCTGGGAGACCGGAACGCTGGACCTTGCCCCGGCCGGCGCCGGCGTGGTGGAGGAGGCCGAGGCCGCCTGCCGCGCCCACGGCCTCGCGCACGAGACCTTCGATGCCGCAGGCGTGATGCAGAGGTGGCCGGTTTTCCGGCTGCCGGCTGGCCATGTGGGGCTGCTGCAGCCGCAGGGCGGATTTGTCGCCAGCGAGCGCGGCATCGTTGCGCAGGTGGGCCTGGCGCTGGATGCGGGGGCGGAGATCCGGGCCCGCGAGATGGTGCTCGACTGGCAACCCGTCGGCGATGGCGTCCGGGTCAGGACCGAACGCGGTACCTACGAGGCCGGCGCGCTTGTGCTGTCGGCAGGCGCCTGGATCAGCCGGTTCGTGCCGCCGCTGGCGGCGGTGACGCAACCCTACAGGCAGGTGTTTGGCTGGTTCCGGCCACGTACGCCGGAGGCCTTCGCGCAAGGGCGGTTTCCGTCCTTCACCATGCTGGCGGAGGGCGGTCATTTCTATGGCTTCCCGCTGTGGCAGCACCCCGGCTTCAAGGTGGGCGGGCCGCATCACGGCCGCGAGGCCTGCGACCCGGACACGGTCGACCGCGCCATCCGGGACAGCGACATCGCCGGCCTGGCCGACTGGCTGGCGCGGTTCATCCCCGATGCGGCGGGGTCCTTGCTGGCGCTGCGCACCTGCCTGTACACGATGACACCCGATGAGCATTTCATCGTCGACCGGCTACCCGGCCTGCCGCAGGTGATCGTGGCGTCGCCGTGCTCCGGCCACGGCTACAAGTTTACCCCGGTGATGGGAGAGGTGCTGGCGGACCTGGCCTGCGGACGGTCCCCTGCGTTTGACATCAGCGGCTTCGCGCTGTCGCGCTTTACCTGACGGACCCGACCATGAGCCTCCCGCCGACGCCGGCACAGAACCGCCGCGGCATCTTCGCCATGGTTGCGTCGATGGCGATCTTCACCGCCAACGACACTTTGACGAAACTGGCCCGTGTCGACCTGCCGGTCGGCGAGGTGCTGTTCATTCGCGGCATTTTCGCCGGGCTGGTCAGTCTGGCGCTGGTGGTGGCGGTCGGCGAAACGCGGAAGCTGCACCTGGCCTTGCGCGCGCCGGTGCTGGTCCGCGCCTGCATGGAGGCGGCCGTGGCCTTCACGTTCATCCTGGCGATCGGCCACATGCCGCTCGCCGATCTCACGGCGATCATGCAGACCACGCCGTTGCTGATCGCGCTGTATTGCGCGCTGACCGGGATCGCACCGATGGGTCCCCGCCGGTGGGCCGCGGTGCTGGTCGGCTTTCTGGGCGTGCTGCTCGTCGTCAAGCCGGGCGGCGCCGGCATCGGCCTCGACACCGCACTGGCGCTCGGCTCCGCCGTGCTGGTGGCATCGCGCGACATGGTCACGCGGCGGCTCGACGATGCCATTCCGTCGGTGGTCGTGCTGTGTGCAACCTCCGTGATCGTGGCGGCGGCCGGCGGGGCGCTGAGCTTGGCCGAGACCTGGAAACCGGTCCCGACCGGCACCATCGCGATGCTGGGCGTGGCCGGCGTCTGCGTGGCGCTCGGCCACCTGTGCGCCATCATCGCCTTCCGCGGCGTCGATGTCGCCGTCGTGTCGCCGTTCCGCTACTCGGTCATGCTGTGGGCGACGCTGGCCGGGTTCATCGTGTTTGGCGACGTCCCGGACGCCGCCGCCCTTTGCGGTGCCGCACTGATCGCCGGCAGCGGACTATACACTGTGCACCGTGAGCGTATCCGGGCCGCCGAGGCGGCCCGACTGACTGCAAATTCCGCAGGTTAGCCGGTATTGGGGCTTGTACGGCGCTAGCCCGGCTCTGGGACAGATGCTATAGCGATTTAACGGTTTCGGGCGCGCGCGCCGGTTGCCGCGCCGAGACGGCCCGCCGCACCGGCCCATTTGCAGACATGTTCGGACCGGTCCGGTCGGTTCAAATGTCGCAGCGGGGCCCTGGAAGCCCGCACAACGGTTTGACCTTGGCGGTTCGTCCGTGGGTGACCGATCTCGGTGAAGTGACAATCGGCACAGGCCCGTTCAACGGGCGGTCGAAGGGGGGACTGCACGCGATGCCGGATTTCAGCACCTGTCGGGTCCCGGTTGACGGCCGCAACGGCGGCTGCGCGTCCGTTCAATGCCGTACGCCCGGGTCCGTCCCGGCGTCTCGCTCCTGACGTTTCATCGAGGGTTCGCGCGTGTCAAAGGCAGTCGGCGGCGTCGTCATCGTCGCATTCATGGTCCTGCTGGTCTTTGCAGCGTTGCGGTTCAGCCGCCGGTTGCTGCCGATCACCCCCTATATCGACGGGATTTCCAAGGTAGCCGGCGTCGTCGCCGCATGGCTGGTGCTGTTGTCCTGCCTGGTCAGCTCGATCAACGCCACCGTGCGCTACCTGTTCAACAGCAGCTCCAATGCCTGGCTCGAGCTGCAATGGTACATGTTCGCCGGCATGGTTCTGCTGGGAGCGGCCGAGACGCTGCGGCGCAATGAGCATGTCCGCGTCGACCTGATCTACGGCGCCGTGTCCAACCGGGCGCGGGAGTGGATCGACCTGCTGGGCGGCATCGTGTTTCTGATGCCGATGTGCCTGATCATGATCTATTTCACCTGGCCGGTTTTCGTTGAATCCTGGCGCTTCAACGAAATGTCGAGCAACGCCGGCGGGCTGGTGCGCTGGCCGGTGAAGCTGCTGCTGCCGCTCGGTTTCTTCTTCGTCCTGCTGCAGGGCATCTCGGAAATCATCAAGCGGGCCGCGGCGCTCACGGGCCTTGCCGTCGAAGAAATCGCGTACGAGAAGCCACTGCAATGATCGACGTCATCAAGTCCAACCTTGGCCCCACGATGTTCGGGGGCCTGGTGATCTTCCTGCTGATCGGCTACCCGGCGGCATTCTCGTTGGCGGCTGTTGGGCTGTTTTTCGGGTTCATCGCCATCGAACTCGGAGTGATTGATCCGAACTTTCTCGGCGCCCTGACGTTCCAGCTGTTCGGCATCATCTCCAACGACCTACTGCTGGCGATCCCGTTCTTCACCTTCATGGGCGCGATCCTCGAGCGGTGCGGCCTGGCCGAGGACCTGCTGGACTCGATCGGGCAGCTGTTCGGATCGGTGCGCGGCGGCCTGTCCTACGCGGTGATCTTCGTCGGCGCGATTCTCGGCGCGATCACCGGCACGGTGGCGGCGTCGGTGATCGCCATGGGGGTGATTTCCCTGCCGGTGATGATGCGTTACGGCTACAACATGCAGCACGCGACCGGTGTCATTGCGGCATCCGGCACGATCACCCAGCTGATTCCGCCCTCGCTCGTCCTTGTCGTCCTGGCCGACGTGATGGGCAAGTCCGTCGGTGACATGTATGCGGGAGCCATCGGTCCGTCGATCGTCCAACTGGCGCTGTTCTGCATCTGGGTGATGATCCTCAGCATCGTGCGTCCGCACCACGTGCCGGCGCTGCCGCCGGAGGCCCGGACGTTGCGCGGCAAGGCGCTGCTGTGGAAGAGCCTGCGCGGCATCGTGCCGTCCTCCGCGCTGATCTTCCTGGTGCTCGGCACCATCTTCTTCGGACTGGCAACCCCGACCGAGGCCGGCGCCATGGGCGCCGTGGGCGCCATCCTGCTTGCCGCCATGTACCGGACGCTGACCTGGGACCTGACCTACCAGGCGATGACATCGACCATGCGGATCACCGCCATGGTGGTGTTCATCCTCATCGGCTCGCGCGTGTTCTCGCTTGTCTTCCAGGGCGTCGGTGGCGGCCTGTGGATCGAGCACATGCTCACCGGACTGCCGGGCGGGCAGATCGGCTTCCTCACCTTCTCGATGATCTTCGTGTTCTTCATCGCGTTCTTCCTCGATTTCTTCGAGATCGCGTTCATCATCGTGCCGCTGCTGACGCCGGCGGCGGAAAAGCTCGGTATCGACCTGATCTGGTTCGGCCTGCTGATCTGTGCCAATATCCAGACCAGCTTTATGCATCCGCCGTTCGGCTTCGCCCTGTTCTACCTGCGAGGCATCGCCCCGCCTGAGGTGAAGAGCCGCGACATCTATCTGGGTTCGATCCCGTGGATCATCCTGCAGCTGATCCTCGTGGCCATGATGGTGCTGTGGCCGGAGATGGTCACCTACTGGATCGAGAAGCCCAAGCTGATCGACAGCAAGTCGGCCGTGGAGCAGCTTCAGAACCTGGCCCCCGCGGACCTGCCGCCGCCAATCGACTTCAACCAGCCGATCAAGATCCAGTAGCCATTAGCCGCCCTGAACGGGCTGGCGTCAAGGGCGCCTGCCCGATTCCAGCTGTCCGTATGCCCGGCTGCAGCAACCAACGCAAAAGACCCCGGATGCTTGCGCATCCGGGGTCTTCGTTTGCGGCTCAGTGCGTGAAGGGCTCAGCCCTTGGCGCGCGAACGGATCATGTAGTTGTCATAGGTGAAGTCGGCGATCTGCAGCCAGAGATACTGGTCATTGCGGAAGGCCATGTAGGGGTCGTGGATCTTCTTGAACTCGGCATTGTCCTTGGCGATCTCGGCGTAGAGCTCGAGCGACGCCTTCTGGCAGGCATCCATGACATCCTGCGGGAACGGACGCAGCTGGGCGCCGCCCTGGACGAGACGCTTGATCGCCGCCGGGTTGCGGGCGTCGTACTTGGCCTGCATGTCGACATTGGCGTATCCGGCAGCCGCGGTCAGGGCTGCCTGGTAGTGCTTCGGCAGCTCGTTCCACTTCGCCTGGTTGATGAAGAAGTGCAGCGCGGCACCGCCCTCCCACCAGCCCGGATAGTAGTAGAACGGCGCGACCTTGTTGAAGCCGAGCTTCTCGTCATCGTAGGGGCCGACCCACTCGGCGGCGTCGATGGTGCCCTTCTCCAGCGCCGGATAGATGTCGCCGCCGGCGATCTGCTGCGGCACGGAGCCGAGCTTCTGCAGGACGCGGCCGGCGAGGCCGCCGATTCGCATCTTGAGGCCGTTGAGATCGGCCACGGTCTTGATTTCCTTGCGAAACCAGCCGCCCATCTGCGCGCCGGTGTTGCCGCCGGGAAGCGAGTAGATGTTGTACTTCTTGTAGAATTCGTTCAGCAGCTCCTGCCCGCCGCCATGATAGAACCAGGCGTTCTCCATGCGGGAGTTGAGCCCGAACGGTACGGCAGTGGCGAACGCAAAGGTCGGATCCTTGCCCACATAGTAGTACGACGCCGTGTGGCAGCACTCGACGGTGCTGTTCTGGACAGCGTCGGCGGCCTGCAGGCCGGGGACGAGTTCGCCGGCGGCGAACACCTGGATCTGGAACTTGCCGTCAGTGGCCTCGGAGACCAGCTTGGCCATGACTTCGGCGGCGCCGAAGATGGTGTCGAGCGACTTCGGGAAGCTCGACGTCAGGCGCCACTTCACCTCCGGCATCGACTGGGCGACGGCCGGCGCTGCCACGGCGGTGGCGGCCATGCCGACGCCCGCGACCTTGATGAACTGCCTACGCTTCATTGGGTATCCCTCCCGGCTTATTGCCTTCAGACAGGCACCCATGCGTTATGCACTTGGTACCGTCCCTGACCGCGCATAGCACGTTTCACCGGGTCGTAAAATGGGTCGGGGCGCGGATCCACCGGGCCGGCGCAAAATGGCCGGCGATTTGCGTGCCCGTGCCTGTTTTGATTGCAGGTCCCGGGACTTGGCTTTCGCCGCCGGCATGGACGGGGAGCTCTCGGTTGTCGTTGACCCGCCCTGCACCTGTGTCACCATGCCGTGGGCCAGCCGGTCAAGACCGGGTCCGCCCCGGCCGGCCGGGATCAGTCAACGGCGGGCCACGGCCGACGCCGAGGCCAGCGCTGTCCGTCGAGACCCGGCGTGGTCGCGAGAGGACGCCGACCCCGGCCAACAGGACGTGCTCAGCCGGCCCCGCCGCGGCATGCTGCCGGACTTGCCAGCATGCCGCCAATGGCCGCTGATGGGCGCGACAGCAAGCGGGAGCGACGGCGATGGGATTTCCCGTTCAGGGCTGGATCGTGGCGGCCGGGATTTTCGACATCGCCTTCGCGGCATTCCACGCCCTGTTCCCGATCATTTTCCGGTGGGATGAACGCCTGAAGCGGCTCGATCCGGTGAACCGGGCCATCATGCGAACGCTCAACATCATGCTGGCCCTGGTCATGCTGTCTGCCGGCCTGGCGTTCGCGCTCCTGCCCGGCGTGGTGGCGGCAGACAGGCTGGGCCGAGGCATGCTGTTTGCCGCCGCCGGCCTCTGGCTGGTGCGCGCGGCCCTGCAGGGGCCGATGTTCGGCCTTGCCCATCCGGCCTCGAAGGCGATCACGCTGGTCTTCGGCCTCGGAGTGGCCCTGCACGCCGTGCCGGCCTGGCCCTGACGTGCCAGAGACGGCCCTGCCCGACGACCAGCCTACTCGATGACGATACGCGGGGCGGCGCGGCGGCCACCGCCAGACAGGGTGCCCCAGACCGACCTGGCGATATCCATGTAGGCGGCGGCATGGGGCCCATCCGGTGCCGTCGCCACCACCGGCAGCCCGGCATCGGAGGTCTCGCGGATCGACATGGCGAGCGGCACCTCGCCGAGGAAGGGGATGCCGAGGCGCTTGGCCTCGTCGCGGGCGCCGCCATGGCCGAAAATGTCGGACCGGCCGCCGCAATGCGGGCAGATGAACGTCGACATGTTCTCGACAAGGCCCAGAATCGGCACCTCGACGCGCCGGAACATGGCGATGCCGCGGCGGGCGTCGATCAGGGCGAGGTCCTGCGGCGTGGAGACGATGACCGCCCCGGCAAGCGGCACCGCCTGCGCCATGGTGAGCTGGGCGTCGCCGGTGCCGGGCGGCATGTCGACCACCAGCACGTCCAGCGGCGCCCACGCGACCTCGCGCAGCATCTGCTGGATGGCGGACATGACCATCGGGCCGCGCCAGATCACCGGTGCTTCCTCCTCGATGAGGAAGCCGATCGACATGATCTTGAGGCCGAAGGCGGAGAGCGGCCGCATGATCTTGTTTTCCAGCAGCTGCGGCTTCTCGTTGATGCCAAACAGCTTGGGCATCGACGGACCATAGATGTCGGCGTCCAGCACGCCGACCCTGAGGCCGAGCGCGGCCAGGCCGAGCGCCAGATTGGCGGCGGTCGTCGACTTGCCGACCCCGCCCTTGCCGGAGGCGACGGCTATGATGTGCTGCACCCCCGTCACGCCCGCCCGCTGGGTGGCGGCTACGGCGCGCGGGCCGGGGACGGCCTGCCCGGGAGACGCACCCCCCTGCTGGGCCGGGCGCTCGGCCGTCAGCGTTGCAAGAACGCCGTCAACCCCAGGCAGGCGGCGCACGGCCTCCTCGGCGGCCTTGCGCAACGGCTCGGCCGCCGAAGCCCGCGCAGGATCGGCGACAATCGACAGGTAGACCTTGCCACCCTGGATCGAGACGCCGGCCAGCGCCCCGGAGCCGGGCAGCGGGGTGCGGCCGTCGGGGCCCATCACGGCGGCAAGGGCGGCCAGCACTTCCTTCTCGGTCGGCACGCGGCGTTCTCCCGGCAGCGCCCGGCAGGGCGACGCCCGTCTATAGGCCAGCCCTGCGGGCGGTCAATCGCCGTGCGGCCGACGCCATTGCGGGAGCAGCGCTGCACAAGGCATAATCGTCCCAACCGCCGGAGAACCGGCGGAGCGTGGAAGCAATCTGCCCCCGTGACCTGTGCCGGCCGAATCCTGTTCGCGCTGTTGGCGTGCCTGTTGGCGGCAATCGCCCCCGCGCGGGCCGAAGACCTGCCGCGCGCCCGCGCCGAACTGCGCATCGGCACGGAAGGCGCCTATCCGCCGTTCAACTATGTGGATACGGACGGGCAGCTGCAAGGATTCGAAATCGACCTTGCGCGAGCATTGTGCGACCGGATCAATGCCTCTTGCAGCTTCGTCCAGACCGACTGGGAAAGCCTGCTGCCGGACCTGCGCCGGTCAAAGGTGGACGCGATTGTCGCATCCCTCGAGATCACCGAGGAGCGGCGGCAAAAGATCGCGTTCACGCAGCGCTACTACCGGACCCCTGCTGTCTTCATGGTGCGCCAGGGCAGTCCGCTGTCCGACGTGTCGCCCACGGGGCTGAAGGGCCGGAGGCTTGGGGCGATGGCCGGGACCGTCTACGCCACCTATCTGGAGGAGCTCTACAAGGCCGGGTCCGAGATCAAGCTCTACGCCAACCAGGACGAGGCCAGCCTCGATCTCGCACTCGACCGGATCGATGCCGTGCTGGGTGACAAGATCGCCCTGCAGAAGTGGCTGAACCGGGGCAAGGAGGCGCAGTGCTGCCGCTTCCTCGCCGATGCGCCGAACGATCCTCTCTATTTCGGCGAGGGTTACGGGATCGGCCTGCGCAAGGGCGAGACGGCCCTGCGCAAGCGGCTCGACCAGGCGATCGAGGACATCCAGGCCGACGGGACCTACGAGGCCATCAGGACCCGGTATTTCCCGTTCGACGTTCGTTAGCGTTTCATCCTGTTGCAGAAGGCTTCATTTCGCTCCGCGTGACCCCATAAACGCACATCACGTCGCAATAAATCAGTATTTTTCAATTTTATGACGACTTTCGCCCCAACCACTCATCTGATTACATTGGTCCAAGGCTCTTAACCTTAATGTCTTGAGCCGGACGTTCGTGCCGCGTCGACCGGGGCTGGCGCCTCGGGCCTGAAGCACCAGAGACATCGTCTGATCCGGGTTTGCGCCCTGGTCGGGCCATGGCCCTCTGGACGGCGGCAGCGAGGCGAAGGCGGACCGACAATGGCAGCGCAAACGGCGCAGCCCTCGGGAAACAAGGGAGGGGGCGGGTCATGGCCACCGAAGCAACGTATCGTGTTCCGACAGGCAATTCTGTCGTGGCCCATGCAAGGCCAGATCTCGCAAACGCCTTCGAGACGAGCCTCGCCAAGGCCACGGGCAGGGCGAGCGGTTCGTCAACGCCCGCAAGCCCGCCAGCGTCCAACAGCGGCAGCGGCGGGCACCGCGGCGGACCGGCGTCGACCGGTGGACAGCAGCCGGTTCCAGGCCCAGGCGGCGCTGAGGGCCCGGCACACAAAATCCTCTCGACGGTTGCACCAGATGCGATCGTCTATTCAAACAATTGGCTCAACAAAGACCACACCCGCCATTTTGTCCTCGTCAATCCGCTGGCCGGAACGGCCTCGCATTTCATCAGCCACAAAGACTCTCTCAAAAAGGAGATGTGGGGAGGTCAATTCAACCGTGTAGAGACGATTCACTACACACTTGAGGGGACTGGCACACGCCGAGAGGACGGTTATGTTTTTTCAAAATCCAATGCAGCAAAAGACCTGACTTTTTTCGTCAACTTTCGCGGCGGCGACACCAACCTCGTCAACAACGTCAATGGCCTGAGCGGCAATGTAGGCTTCTTCGGCTCGCCGGCGCGTGTCAGGGACGTGGCCGACGCGATGAGCCGGTCCGGCACTGGACGGATGCGCGCCATTGGTGAGGGCATTGACCAAACGCTGCGGGCCGCGGCTGCATCCGGCCAGCAGGTCGGGCTCGCCTGGCGCGGCACGCTGAGTTACGACACCAAGAGCAAACAGGCTTTCCTGGACATTTCCGGCTTGAAAATCCCGCTGAAGGATTTTCAGAAATCTTTCGATATCCCCGTCTCCTACAACTATGGCGACGCGCGCACTGCGCGAAACAATAATATTGATTCCTATTTGCAGGGAGCAAACCCTTTTGAACTGGCGCGTTACACGCGCCGGCCGAACGGGACCTTCATCAATCACGGCGACAGCGTCTCGAGTATCGCCGCGCGCATCCACCATGTGCAGGAGCGGCTTTATCCAGACACGTCCCGCAATATTCGCACCAATAGCGATGTGCAGTCGGTTCTCGTTGGCGCCATAGCGGCGCGCGACGCGTCCTTGATGACGCCGGACCGGCGTCGCTGGATGAATGACCTGGGCACCTGGATGGACCCGGGGGGGCCGGCCCTGGCTCCTGTTGCTCCGGCTGGCTCGCGGACCTTCAAGGCTCAGGATCGTGCCTACCTGAACCAGACGCTTGCGACCCTGCACCAGTACGGAATTGCCGGCCTTTACGGACCAAAGGTCCAGCAGGAAGCGGCACTCCAGGCCCGGAACCTTGGCGTATCCGGTACTCCGGGCGACAGGCAATTCGTTCGTGACGTGTTCGAAGGCGGTTTCCGCCCCATCGGGTCCTACAATGCTGGCGACCTCGCGAGGGACGTGTTCCTCGGGCTGAACCGGTATACCGCGATCGTCACTGCGGTGTTCGACCCACAGCCGACGGCGAATGACTCGCTCATGCTGCAGCAGCGCAACTCCGCCATCAGCGGGCTTCAAAGCCGGCTGAACGCCACGCATGGCGGCGTGCTCCGGGCGCTCAGTCTTCCGTCGGGCGGACGACAGGGAGCGGCTTACGCCCGCCACGAGCAACAGGCCATGCAGGCGCTGCATCAGGTGCTGGAAACGAAAGTGCGGAAGGGCAACGGCACCTCTTCCGCGCAGGCTCTCTACGACGCGTTTCTTGCGATGCCGCAGGCGGAGCGAAGCCAGCTGCGTGCGTTGATCAACGCCAGCCTGAACCTTCCTTGATCAAGGACTGGCCGGAGGCATTCCGCGTGTTGACACCCAGCGGTGTTAAACAACGTGCCAGCGCTGCTGGTCCGTCTCGCGGCAGTCTCGCGCCGATCTTTCACCTCTGATCCCGCCAGCCCCGGCACCCGGCTCATGATTGCAGCGAGCGGGGCCGGCATGGAGGGGCGTTTGGCATTCAATCCGGCTGGCGCTGCCGCTGTTCACCGATGGGCCGCCCCTGCGGTGTGATGCCCTGGGGAAGCGGCTTGACGGGGCGTTCGAGAACGTCTGCCCGATGGGGTCTTGCCGCCATCAGGTCCGTGCGGGTCGCGGGCAATGTCCGCTGGTGTTGCGCCCTGTTGCAGGACGTCGCGGGCCGTCCCGGCAGGTCCCGCAATGTTCCATCATTTCGCAATATTTCCAGATTTTCCAGACCTTTGGTGGCTTCCTCCATGACCATGAATTCGATTAGATCGCGTCACGATTTGTTAACCTTATCGGCCTGGATCCTCGACCTGTGCCTCCGTGGTACGGGACTGAGGCGCAGGCCCGCAGCATCGGAGGCGACAATGAATATCGGATCCGTTCTAGGCGGTGCAGTGTCCGGGTTCCTGACCGGCGGAGCTGCCGGCGCACTCTTTGGCGGCGGCATGGCGTTGCTCAACGGCAGTGACGCCAGGGGCAGCCAGAAGGCTGGCGCCACGGCTGGCGGCGGTGCCAGGGCCGCAGGGGGCAGCGGCACTGGCAGAGACCCCGCGGCCGAGCTCAGCAGGACCTTTGAGAGGGCGATCGAGACCCAGCGCAAGCTGCAGGAGGTCCAGATCACCATGCAGCCCTTCCTCGACGCAGCGAGGGAAAAACCGCGCTGATGGCGCGCCGATACTGCTTTCGGTCGCCCATCCATCTGGAAATCCCGCGATGACGGTTCAGTCCACCACCGCCGATCGCCCGGTGCGCAGCGCCCGTCGCAGCACAGAGGCCGCCTTTGAGAGTGCGCTCACCCGGGCCCAGGTCGGGCCGGAGCCGCGTCCGCAACCGCCGGCAGGTCAGGCGAAGCGGGCCGCGGGGCAACGTGCCTCTCCAGCATCGGCTCCGGCCAGCGAACCGGAGACCACAAGGACAATCAAGTCCGCTCCGGCGGCTGCACCTGCCGCTGCCGTACCGGTGGCGACGGCTCTGGCGGCTGCCGGTCCCGCGGCCGCATCCCCCTCCCCGGTCCGGCCGAAGCCCGCGCCCGCGCCGTTCTCCGAGGCGCAGCTGAAGGCCGTCGGGGAGCGGACCGGCAAGGGTTTCGCGGCGTTGCTGGAACAGGAGCCGGACGGGTCGCCCGGCCGCATCCTGCACCGGCTGATGGCGGCCCGCGCCATCGCCGGGACGGGAGAGTTCAAGGGCAAGGTCGACACCGACCGGCTCGACCGCGACACGGCGGCGCTGACGGCCAATCCCCGCATCCAGTCCCTGCTCGAGCGCGCCCGCAGCGAGGCGACCCAGGCGGTGCTGCACAAGACCCCGGTCGAGGTTGGCGACGCGCTGCGGCGCCGTCTCAACGATCCCGCCACCATCGCCCACCTGCGGTCCCTGCCGCCCAGCGACCGTCGCGCCGCCGCCGATGCGATGATCGCGCCGGTTGCCGTCCTGGTGCCGTTTGCGGCCGAGAAGGCCTACCGACAGGTGGCGACGGCTCCGGCGGCTGCCGGTCCCGCGGCCGAATCCCCCTCCCCGGTCCGGCCGCAGCCCGCTGCCGCGCCGTTCACCGAGGCGCAGATCAAGGCCGTCGAGGAGCGGACCGGCAAGGGTTTCGCGGCGTTGCTGGAACAGGAGCCGGACGGGTCGCCCGGCCGCATCCTGCACCGGCTGATGGCGGCCCGCGCCATCGCCGGGACGGGAGAGTTCAAGGGCAAGGTCGACACCGACCGGCTCGACCGCGACACGGCGGCGCTGACGGCCAATCCCCGCATCCAGTCCCTGCTCGAGCGCGCCCGCAGCGAGGCGACCCAGGCGGTGCTGCACAAGACCCCGGTCGAGGTTGGCGACGCGCTGCGGCGCCGTCTCAACGATCCCGCCACCATCGCCCACCTGCGGTCCCTGCCGCCCAGCGACCGTCGCGCCGCCGCCGATGCGATGATCGCGCCGGTTGCCGTCCTGGTGCCGTTTGCGGCCGAGAAGGCCTACCGACAGTTCGTCGGCGCGCAGCTGGATTTCAGCGATCCCTCACGCGCCCTGCGCAGCGCCTCGCCGGAGGCGGTCGAGGTGGCCGTCAAGTCCGTGTTCGATGTGGCCCTGACACAATCCAGGTTCACAGCCGGGGCGCTGCACAAGTTCGGCGACGCGCTCAAGCGCCTCTCGGCGAAGCAGCTCGATGCCGCCGCAACCGCGCTGGCCGCCGATCTGCGCGCCGGAAAGCCCCTGGACGCCGCGTCACTCGGCAAGGTGACAGGCTCAACCCATGAATTTCTTGTCGGAGCCAACCGGGCCGGCCTGTTCGGGTCGCTGGAGGGGGTGATCGCGGCTGTTGCCATCGTCAAGGATCT
>JBMOJG010000009.1:0-13784 GCA_049316925.1 Alsobacter sp.
CGCCGGCGCCGCCGGATTCATGGTGCTGCCGGGCGTGCCATACCGTTCCGATGCCCGCGAGACGATGGCCCACTACCGCACCGTCACCACTGCCGGCGGCCTGCCGGTGATGATCTACAACAACCCGGTCAGCTACGGCGTCGACATCACGCCCGCAATGCTGGCCGAACTTGCCGCCGACCCGCTCTTCGTCGCCGTCAAGGAGAGCTCCGACGACGTCCGCCGCGTGACGCAGATCTTCAACGCCTGCGGTGACCGGTTCCAGGTGTTCACCGGCGTCGACAATCTGGCGCTCGAGAGCCTGGCGCTGGGCGCCCATGGCTGGGTCGCCGGCCTCGTCTGCGCCTTCCCGGCCGAGACCGTGGCGATCTACGCGCTCGCCCGGCAGGGCCGTATGGCCGAGGCCATCGCCATCTACCGCTGGTTCCAGCCGCTGCTCGACCTCGACGTGTCGTCGCGGCTCGTCCAGAACATCAAACTGGTCGAGGCGCTGGTCACCCGCTCCAACGACCGCTGCCGGCCCCCGCGCCTGCCGCTGGTCGGAGAGGAGCGCGCCCGCGTCGAGGCCATTGTTCACAAGGCCCTGGCCTCACGGCCGGCCCTGCCGGCCCTCGCCCTCGCTGCCGAATGAGCCAGCGACGGCCACGCCGCCCGCCCCCGCCGCCAGGGACTTCCGCATGAAGGTCACCGTCATCGGCGCCGGCATCGTCGGGCTGGCCAGCGCCCACGCGCTGGCCAGCGAGGGCCACGCCGTCACCGTCGTCGACCGCGAGGGCCCGGCCGCGGGCGCCTCGCGCGGCAATGCCGGCTGGCTGGCGCATACCGATATCGACGTCATCGCCTCGCCCAAGATGCTGCGGCAGGTGCCGCGCTTCCTGCTCGACCCGCTGGGGCCGCTGGCGATCCGCCCGTCCTACCTGCTTCCGCTGCTGCCCTGGCTGACCCGGCTCATCATCGCGTCCCGCCCGTCGGCAGTGCGCGCATCGGTGGCGGCGCTGGTCGACCTCCAGCGCCTCGCCATGCCGGCCTGGGAGGACCTGTCGGGCGAACTCGGCCTCAAGGCCCTGATCCATCGCCGCGGCGGCCTGTTCGTCTTCGACAATGCCGAGGCCTTCGAGGCCGGCAAGGCGCATTTCGCCGTCCAGCGCGGGCTGGGGATCGCCTGCGACATCCTGCCCGCCCACGAGCTGCGGCAGATGGAGCCGGCGCTGGCCGACGCCATTGTCGGCGGCGGCTTCTTTCCCGACGCCGCCCATGTGGCCGACCCGCGGGTCGTCACCCAGGCGCTGTTTGACGCCGCGCTCGCCCGCGGCATCGGCTTCGAGCGGGCCGAGGCGGTGGCCATCGAGGCGGGCCCGCCGCCGCGCCTCGTCTGCACCGGGCGGGACCCGATGCCGGCCGACCGCATCGTGCTGGCGGCCGGCGCGTGGTCGAAGCCGCTCGCCGCCAGCCTTGGCGACGCGGTGCCGCTGGAGACCGAGCGCGGCTACAATGTCAGCTTCGAGGGCGTCACCGGCCTGCTCGGCCGCCCGGTCGCGTTCCAGGGCCACGGCTTCGTGGCGACCCCGCTCGACAGCGGCCTGCGCATCGGCGGAGCCGTCGAGCTCGGCGGCCTGACACTGCCACCCAACCATGCCCGGTCCCGCGCCCTGCACGCCAAGGCAAAGCGCTTCCTGCGCGGCGTCCCCGATTACGACACCGGCACCAGGTGGATGGGCCACCGCCCCTCGACGCCGGATTCGCTGCCGGTGATCGGCCTGTCGCGCAGCGGCCCGAACGTGGTACTCGCCTTCGGCCATGGCCATTACGGCCTCACCCAGTCGGCCGCCACCGGCCGGCTGGTCGCCGACATCATCGCCGGCCGCACGCCGCCGATCGACCTTGCGAAGTTCTCCCCGCAGCGCTTCTGATGGGCGCGACCTCACCGTGAATCAGAACTGCCGGACCAAGGCCCAGCCCCATGGCAACCCACACCTTCTTCTGTGTCGACGGCCACACCTGCGGCAATCCGGTGCGTCTCGTCGCCGGCGGCGCGCCACCGTTGCGCGGCGCCACCATGGTGGAGAAGCGCGCGCATTTCCTCGCCGAATACGACTGGATCCGCACCGGCCTGTGCTTCGAGCCGCGCGGCCACGACATGATGTCGGGCGCAATCCTGTATCCGCCGACGCGCGACGACTGCGACATCGCCTTCCTGTTCATCGAGACCTCCGGCTGCCTGCCGATGTGTGGCCACGGCACCATCGGCACCGTCACCATGGCGCTGGAGCGCGGCCTCGTGTCGCCGCGCGAGGAGGGCGTCCTGCGCATCGACACGCCAGCCGGCCTCGTTGAGGCGCGCTACACCCGCAATGGTGATCATGTGGACAGCGTCCGCATCACCAATGTGGCGTCCTACCTGCACGCGCGGCAGATTTCCGCCGAGGTCGAGGGGCTGGGCACGCTCACCGTTGATGTCGCCTATGGGGGAAATTTCTACGCCATCGTCGAGCCGCAGGAGAACTTCCCCGGCCTCGAGCATGTCGATCCCTCCGATATCCTGCGCTGGAGCCCGCGCGTGCGTGCCGCCTTCCGGACGAAGTACGACTTCGTCCACCCCGACAACCCGGCCATCGCCGGCCTGTCGCACGTGCTGTGGACCGGCACGCCGACCCACCCGGAGGCCCACGCCCGCAACGCCGTGTTCTATGGCGACAAGGCCATCGACCGCTCGCCCTGCGGCACCGGCACCTCGTCCCGCATGGCGCAGTGGGCGGCGCGGGGCCGCCTGAAGGTGGGCGACAATTTCGTCCACGAAAGCATCATCGGCACGCTGTTTCGCGGCCGGGTCGAGCGCGCCACCACCGTAGGCCCCTTTGCGGCGATCATTCCGTCGATCGAGGGGTGGGCACGGATGACCGGCTACAACACCATCTTCATCGATGACCGCGACCCTCTGGCGCACGGGTTCCAGGTCCGCGACCGCGCCTGACGGGCTCCCGCCAACGGTTCGTCGGGATTTGCGGAAGTGCCGGCATGGCGCAACGGTGTTGCGTGCACGCCGGCCTTCGCCAAAGACGGTTGCGCCGCGCCTGTCCCGAGCGCAAAGCCGCCGTACGATCCTCATTTTGACGGAAAATGCGACCTGCCCGCATTGTAGGCGGCGGATGCAGGCGATAGAACTTTAACCACGGTCCGGGCTTGGATGGGCACGGGGCTTGCTTGCTCCCTGCCACGGTCCAATCAAGACGCCGCCAGGCGCAGACGGCCGCAGCGAGGGGAGTAGCGTACGCGATGGAAGTGTTTCTCCAGCAGCTCATCAACGGGCTCACGCTGGGGTCGATCTACGGCCTCATCGCAATCGGCTACACGATGGTGTTCGGCATCATCGGCATGGTCAATTTTGCCCATGGCGACGTGTTCATGATCGGCGGCTTCATCGCCCTGATCCTGTTCATGGTGTTCACCGCGCTGATCGGCGTGCCGGTGATCCCGGCCCTGATCCTGGTGCTGATCCTCGGCATGGCGCTGACCGGCCTGTGGAACTGGGCCATCGAGCGGGTCGCCTACCGGCCGCTGCGCGGCTCGTTCCGGCTGGCGCCGCTGATTTCGGCCATCGGCGTGTCCATCTTCCTCGCCAATTTCGTCCAGGTCGTGCAGGGCCCGCGCAACAAGCCGCTGCCGCCGATGATCCCCGGCAACATCGTGCTGATGGGCGAAGGTTCGACCACCGTGGTGCTCGCCTACAAGCAGATCATCATCATGGTGGTCACCGCCGTGCTGCTGACCGTGTTCTGGTGGCTGGTGCAGAAGACGCCGCTCGGCCGCGCCCAGCGCGCCTGCGAGCAGGACCGCAAGATGGCCGCGCTGCTCGGCATCGACGTCGACAAGACCATCTCGATCACCTTCGTGATCGGCGCCGCGCTCGCAGCCGTCGCCGGGGTCATGTACCTGATGTATTACGGCGTCGTGAACTTCAACGACGGCTTCGTGCCTGGCGTGAAGGCCTTCACCGCGGCGGTTCTGGGCGGCATCGGCTCGCTGCCGGGCGCGGTCCTCGGCGGCCTGCTCATCGGCCTCATCGAGACCATGTGGTCGGCCTATTTCACCATCGACTACAAGGACGTGGCGGCGTTCTCGATCCTCGCCATCACGCTGATCTTCCTGCCGACCGGCATCCTCGGCCGGCCCGAAGTCGAGAAGGTGTGAGCCGATGAGCGCGAACACCTCCGCGGCGGCTCCCGCCGCCGGCGTCGACTGGCCTGTAGCCCTGCGCGAGGCCGCCTTCGCGGCGCTCGTCACCTTCGGCCTATGCGTGCCGATCGTGCTGCTGCGCACGGTCCAGAACATGGCCAACGAGCTGGTGCTGGAGCCGCAGCCGGTCCTCGTCGCCACGCTGTGCGCGGCCGCTTTCTTCGGCCGCCTGGCACTGACCTGGAACACGGCCCGCCGCGCCGCCCTGCCGCCCCGCACCGGCCCCCACCCGCTGGCCGGGCTGGCCGTGCTGAAGCCCTATGTGGCGCCTGCCTGCTTCGGCTTCATCGCCGTCTACCCGATGCTGGCGCTGGCGCTGACCGGCGGTGGCGGCTCGATCAAGTGGATCGACAATTTCGGCATCCAGATCCTCATCTACATCATGCTGGGCTGGGGCCTGAACATCGTCGTCGGCCTCGCCGGCCTGCTCGACCTTGGCTACGTCGCCTTCTACGCGGTCGGCGCCTATGCGTATGCGCTGATCGCCACCAAGGTCATCCCCGTGACCTTTCCCGAGCTCGGCGTCTGGGCGTTCTGGATCTGCCTGCCGATCTCGGGCCTGCTGGCCGCACTCTGGGGGATCCTGCTCGGCTTCCCCGTCCTGCGTTTGCGCGGCGACTATCTGGCCATCGTCACCCTGGCGTTCGGCGAGATCATCCGCCTGGTGCTGATCAACTGGGTCGATTTCTCCAACGGTTATGCGGGCATCTCGTCGATCCCGCGGCCGAGCTTCTTCGGCATCCCGTTCAACGCCTCGGACCAGGGTTTCGCGGCCGTGTTCGGGCTGGAGTTCAGCCCCATCTACCGCACGATCTTCCTCTATTACGTCATTCTCGGGCTTGCCTTCCTCACCGCCTTCGTGACGCTGCGGTTGCGCCGCCTGCCGGTCGGGCGGGCCTGGGAGGCCCTGCGCGAGGACGAGATCGCCTGCCGGTCGCTCGGCATCAACACCACCAACACCAAGCTCACCGCCTTTGCCATCGGCGCCATGTTCGGCGGCTTCGCCGGCTGCTTCTTTGCCGCCCGGCAGGGTTTCATCAGCCCCGAGAGCTTCACCTTCATCGAAAGCGCCCAGGTGCTGGCCATCGTGGTGCTCGGCGGCACCGGCAGCCTTGTGGGCGTCGTGGTGGCGTCGATCGCGCTCGTCGGCGGCTTCGAGCTGCTGCGCGAGCTCGACATCCTCAAGCAGATCTTCGGCCAGAATTTCGACCCGACGCAGTACCGCACGCTGCTGTTCGGCCTCGCCATGGTGCTGATCATGCTGTGGAAGCCGCGCGGCCTCGTCTCGACCCGCGAGCCGACCGCCTTCCTGAAGGAGCGCAAGACCGTCTCGGCCTCGCTGGTGAAGGAGGGCCACGGCTGATGTCCGCCCCCCTCCTGCGCGTCGACCACCTGACCATGCGGTTCGGCGGCCTGGTCGCCGTCAACGACCTCTCATTCGAGGCCCGCCGCGGCGACATCACCGCGCTGATCGGCCCCAACGGCGCCGGCAAGACCACGGTGTTCAACTGCATCACCGGCTTCTACAAGCCCACCGAGGGCATGCTCGCTTTGACCCATCCGGACGGGTCGCGCTACCTGCTCGAGCGGCTGCCTGACTTTCGCATCAACTGGAAGGCCAAGGTCGCCCGCACCTTCCAGAACATCCGGCTGTTCCAGGGCATGACGGTGCTGGAGAACCTGCTGATCGCCCAGCACAACCCGCTGATGATCGCGTCCGGCATGACGGTGCTGGGGGTGCTCGGTATCGGCGGCTACAAGGCGCGCGAGGCACAGGCGATCGACCTCGCCAAGTACTGGCTGGAAAAGACCGGTCTCACCGACCGGGCCGACGACGCCGCCGGCGACCTGCCCTACGGCGCCCAGCGCAGGCTCGAGATCGCCCGCGCCATGTGCACCCAGCCTGTCCTGCTCTGCCTTGACGAGCCGGCCGCCGGCCTCAACCCGCGCGAGAGCCTGGAGCTCAACGCCCTGCTGCGCTCGATCCGCGACGACCACGACACCTCGGTGCTGCTGATCGAGCACGACATGTCGGTGGTGATGCAGATCTCCGACCACGTGGTGGTGCTGGACTACGGCACCAAGATCGCCGACGGCACGCCGCGCGAGGTGCAGAACGATCCGCGCGTCATCGCCGCCTATCTGGGCGTCGAGGACGAGGAGGTCGAGAGCATCGAGGCCGAGGTCGGGAAGGTCGCCGACGAACTGGGGGTGCGCCCGTGAGCGACGCTGTGACCGCCCCCGCCCCTGCTACCGCCCGGACCGGCGCGCCGATGCTCGCCATCCGCGGCGTCAAGACCTTCTACGGCAACATCATCGCGCTGAAGGGCGTCGACCTCGATGTGCATGAGGGCGAGATCGTGACGCTGATCGGCGCCAACGGCGCCGGCAAGTCGACGCTGATGATGACCGTGTTCGGCAATCCCCGCGCCCGCGAGGGCACGATCACCTTCGACGGCATCGACATCACCGCCATGCCGACCCACGAGATCGCACGGCTGCGCGTCTCGCAGTCGCCCGAGGGCCGGCGCGTGTTCCCGCGCATGACCGTCTACGAGAACCTGCAGATGGGCGCGTCGATCAACGCCATGGCCCATTTCGAGGAGGACCTCGCCCGCATGTTCACGCTGTTCCCGCGCCTCAAGGAGCGCGTCGGCCAGCGTGGCGGCACCCTGTCGGGCGGCGAGCAGCAGATGCTGGCGATCGCCCGGGCGCTGATGGCGCGCCCCCGCCTGCTGCTGCTGGACGAGCCGTCGCTGGGCCTTGCGCCGCTCATCGTCCGGCAGATCTTCGACGCCATCCGCGAGCTCAACCGCACCGAGGGCCTGACGGTCTTCCTGGTCGAGCAGAACGCCTATCACGCCCTGAAGCTGGCCCATCGCGGCTACGTGATGGTCAACGGGCTCATCACCATGTCGGGGACCGGCCGGGAGCTCCTGGCCGACCCGCAGGTCCGCGCCGCCTATCTCGAGGGCGGACACCACTGAGAGGCACCATGCAGGGCATTCTGTACGAAGAACCCTCCATCTTCCTGTTCCTGCTCGTCACCGTCGTGCTGGGCGGCGGCGCAGCCTGGGCATCGGGCCGGTCGATCGCCCGCACCTGGCGGCCCGCCTGGCAGGTCGTGCCCTACATGCTGGGGCTCGGTCTGGCGGTCCGCTTCATTCATTTCGCGCTGTTTGGCGGGACCTTGCTGTCGGGCCATTTCTACATGGTCGACACGATCATCCTGCTGATCGCCGGTGGCCTCGGCTTCCGGCATGAGCGCGCCCGCCAGATGACCACCCAGTACCGCTGGATCTACGAGCGGACGGGCCCGTTCAGCTGGCGTGAGCGGGCCGCAGGCGCAGCCTGAGGGCGCGTCACACAGCTTCAGCATTTCGAGTGACTCCCATCCCAAAAGGCGCAATGATCCGCCTTCCGGTGGGATGACCTTGATGAAACGGGTCTCCACGGGGATCCATTGATCAGAGGGGAATCTGATGAAGAAACTGCTGTTGACTGGTATCGCGCTTGGCGCGGTGATGGCTTTCTCGGGTGTCGCCAGCGCCCAGATCAAGCTCGGCGTTGCCGGGCCGGTCACCGGACCGAACGCGGCCTTCGGCGCGCAGCTGAAGAACGGCGTCGAGCAGGCCGTTGCCGACATCAACGCCAAGGGCGGCGTCCTCGGCCAGAAGATCACCGTATCGGTCGGTGACGACGTGTCCGACCCCAAGCAGGGCGTGTCGGTCGCCAACAAGTTCGTGGGCGACGGCGTCAAGTGGGTCGTCGGCCACTTCAACTCCGGCGTCACCATGCCCGCCTCCGAGGTCTACCAGGAGAACGGCGTCGTGATGGTGACCCCCTCGGCCACCAACCCGAAGGTCACCGAGCGCGGCATGTGGAACGTGTTCCGCACCTGCGGTCGTGACGACCAGCAGGGCGCCGTCGCGGCCGCCTACATCGCCGACAAGCTCAAGGGCAAGAAGATCGCGGTCGTCCACGACAAGACGACCTACGGCCAGGGCCTCGCCGACGAGACCAAGAAGGCGATGAACGCTAAGGGCGTGAAGGAAGTCCTCTACGAGGGCGTCAACACCGGCGAAAAGGATTATTCGGCCCTCGTGTCGAAGATCAAGTCGTCCGGCGCCGACGTCGTCTACTGGGGCGGCCTGCACACCGAAGGTGGCCTGATCGTGCGCCAGATGCGCGACCAGGGCGTCAAGGCGGTGATGATGTCGGGTGACGGCATCACCTCCGACGAGTTCGCCACCATCGGCGGTCCCGGCGTCGAAGGCACCCTGATGACCTTCCCACCGGACCCGCGCAACCGTCCGGAAGCCAAGGACGTCGTCAAGGCGTTCGAGGCCAAGAAGTTCAACCCCGAGGCCTACACGCTCTACAGCTACGCCGCGGTGCAGATCATCGCAGCCGCCGCCGAGCAGGCCAAGTCGACCGACCCCAAGAAGATCGCCGAAGTCATGAAGTCCGGCAAGGCCTTCAAGACCGTCATCGGCGACATCGCCTACGACAAGAAGGGTGACATCACCCGTCCGGACTACACGATGTACGTGTGGAAGAAGGACGACAAGGGCAAGATCACCTATCTAGAGCAGAAGTAAGGTTCCGCTCAGGCGGATCAATACGGTCTCGTGCTTTGGAAGGGCGCCCCGACGGGCGCCCTTTCTGCATTTCGGGCGAGGTCGTCGCGATGGCGACGTCGCGAATACGGGCCCTTGTGTCGCATTGCGCGTGACCTGCACCGCGACGCCGTGGCAGCAATGGGCATCGCGGCCGCCAGGTCGCCCGAACCCGACCGGACGCCGCCATGACCGACCGCCTGTCGCGCCTGCTTGCCGAACGCCCCGTCCTGCTCGCCGACGGCGCCACCGGCACCAATCTGTTCGCCATGGGCCTCGTCTCGGGCGAGCCCCCGGAGGTCTGGCTGACCGAGCACCCCGACCGGATCGAGGCGCTGCACCGCAGCTTCGTCGACGCCGGCTCAGACATCATCCTGACCAACAGCTTCGGCGCCAACCGCTTCCGCCTGAAGCTGCACGCGATGCAAGACCAGGCCTACGCGATCAACCGCCTCGCCGCCTCGATTGCCCGTGGCGTCGCCGACGCGGCCGGGCGCGAGGTGGTCGTCGCCGGCTCGATCGGCCCGACCGGCGAGCTGTTCGAGCCGCTTGGCGCGCTCACCATGGCGGCGGCCGAGGACGGCTTCGCCGAGCAGGCGCGCGGACTGAAGGATGGCGGCGCCGATGTCGCCTGGATCGAGACCATGTCGGCCGAGGAGGAGCTCGAGGCGGCGGCCCGTGCCGCGGTCGCGGCCGGCCTGCCCTATGTGATCACCGCGAGCTTCGATACCGCCGGCCGCACCATGATGGGGATGACGCCACAGGCGCTTGCCGCGCTGGCCGCCCGTCTGCCCGTGCCGCCGCTGGCGTTCGGCGCCAATTGCGGCATCGGCCCCGGCGATCTGGTCGCGTCCGTGCTGGCGATGAGCGAGGCGGCGCCCGGCGCCGCCATCGTCGCCAAGGGCAATTGCGGCATCCCGGTGCTGGTCGGCGACAGCGTCAGCTATGGCGGAACGCCCGACCTGATGGGCACCTATGCGCAGCTGGCCCGCGCGTCGGGCGCCCGCATCATCGGCGGCTGCTGCGGGACGGCGCCCGAGCATCTGGCGGCGATGCGCCGCGCCCTCGACGCCGGCGCCGTGCAGCCGCGCCCGACCTTCGAGGCGGTCGAGGCCAGCCTCGGCCCGATCACCCGGCCGAAGGAGGGTGAGGGCCGAGTTCGCTCCGGACGGCGCGACCGCCCGACAGGCTGAAGACCGCGCAAAGGCGGCGCAGACGGTTCAGCCGAGCCGGCCGAGTGCCGGAAACGTCTCGAGCAGCCAGAACGACGCCTGGGTGAAGCTTCCGGTGAGGAACGCCACGCCGGTTGCCACCAGCAGCACGCCCATGCCCTTCTCGACCAGCCCCATCTGCGACCGGAACCGCTGCATGAACCCGGTGAACGGCTCCAGCGCCAGGCCCGCCAGCAGGAACGGGATGCCGAGACCGGCCGAGTAGGCCGACAGAAGCAGCGCCCCCTGGGCGGCCGTTCCCTCGCTACCCGCCACCGCCAGGATGGCGGCAAGGATCGGACCGATGCACGGCGTCCAGCCGAACGCGAAGGCGAGCCCCATCACATAGGCGCCCCACAGGCCGACCGGCTTCTCGACGCTGACACGGGCCTCCCGGTACAGGAACGCAATCCGGAACACGCCGAGGAAGTGCAGCCCCATCAGGATGATGACGACGCCGGCGGCAATCGACAGCGTGTCCAGATGGGCCCGCACAAGCTGGCCGACCAGCGATGCCGTGGCGCCCAGCGTCACGAACACGGTCGAGAATCCCAGCACGAACAGGCCGGCAACGAGGAGGACATCGCGCCGGGCCCGGCGTTCCCCGCCCTCGGCGAACTCCTCGATCGTGGTGCCTGCCAGAAAGCACAGATAGGGCGGCACAAGCGGCAGCACGCAGGGGCTGAGGAAACTCAGAATTCCCGCGAGAATTGCGGCAGGGAGTGAAACATCGGCCATGCCGGACATCTATCCCTTCGGCCACCCGTGCGGAAGCGCATCACGCCAGCCTCACACGATTGCGATTAACCGGGCCTTCAGCCGATCGTGGGACAACCGACCCATTGCCGAAAGCTTGGCGATTTTCGCCTCCGCATTGCCAGCACGACTGTTTTTTCGACGATCGCTTTTCATGGGACGGATTTGAGCCATGCCCTTGCGTCACTGGACGGTTCTTGCGATCGGCTCGTTCTGGGCCCTGTTCTTTCTGGCCTGCACGCTTCGCCATCTCCTGCCGCCGCTGCGCGCCCTTACCCCTGGTGACCGGGTCTCCGACATTGTCGTGCGGGCACTCTCCAGGACCGGCCATGCAATCCCCACATGGACTGATCCCGGTTCGGTACTGGCCACCATCCTCTTTCTCATGTTCGCCGTGCTGGTGTTTCGCATCGTCGATTTCGAAACGGCCGATGGAGGCTCTGCGCTCGGCATCGGCCTGATCGTGGCCACCGCCGCCTTCATCGGTCTCGGCCTTCTGGACCGGACACCCGCCGGCGGCAGTCTCGTCGCACACCCGTTTGCGGGGGTCCTGGCCTGTCTCATCGGCAGTTTCGCCGTCACGATCGGCTGCGGCAGCCTGGGACCGCCCCCGGAACCTGACGAAGCGGCGCTGCTGCGAGAGCGCCTTGTGCAGGACCTGCTCGTCAAACAGTATGGCGGGCAATGGAAAACCTCATCACCGACGTCGCCGGCATCACGGTCGGCCATGCACAGGACCCTGTCGCCGCCACCGGGGTGACCGTCCTCGTCTTCGAGGGCCCGGCTGTGACCTCGTGCGCTGCACTGGGTGGCGCGCCGGGTACGCGTGACACCACGCTGCTCGACCCCGAGATGACCGTGGAGGCCATCGACGCCCTGGTCCTCTCCGGCGGCTCCGCCTTTGGCCTCGATGCGGCCGGCGGCGTCCAGGCCGTGCTCGCAGAGCGCGGCCGTGGCTTCCGGATCCGCGAGGCGCTGGTGCCGATTGTCCCGCAGGCGATCCTGTTCGACCTGCTGAATGGCGGCGACAAGGGCTGGGGCCGACGCCCGCCCTTCTTCGCCCTCGGCATTGCGGCCTGCGAGGCCGCCGGGCCCACCTTCGCGCTCGGGACGGCCGGCGCCGGCTATGGCGCCACCACCGCAACCCTCAAGGGCGGGCTGGGGTCGGCCAGCGCGGTGACGGCCGGCGGTTTCACAGTGGGCGCCATCGTCGCCGTCAATGCGGTCGGCGGCGTCACCATCGGCACTGGACCGCACTTCTGGGCCGCACCCTACGAGGTCGGCGATGAGTTCGGCGGCCTGGGCTGGCCCTCGCCCTGGCCCGACGATGCCCTGCACGCCCGCTACAAGGGCGGACCGGGCGAGAACACCACCATCGCCATCGTGGCGACCGACGCCATTCTCGGCAAGCCGCAGGCCCGAAGGCTGGCGGTCGCCGCCCATGACGGGCTGGCCCGCGCCATTCGCCCGGCGCATACACCGCTCGATGGCGATCTCGTCTTCGCCGCCGCGACCGGCCGCGTACCGCTGCGCGACCCGGCGCGGGACCTCGCCGAAATTGCCCTGGCGGCGGCCGATTGCCTGGCCCGCGCCGTCGCCCGCGGCGTTCATGCGGCCACAGCCCTGCCGTTTGCAGGCGCCCTGCCCGCCTGGCAGGACCGTTTCGGCCGGTCCTGACTTAGCTGAACCGGTCCGCTCCGTAGGGGTGCGGTGCCGTGAATGGTGTCTCGCCGGTGATCATTTCGGCCATCAGGCGCCCGGTCACCGCCGCAAGGGTCAGCCCGTGATGGGCATGGCCGAAGGCGAACCAGAGGCCCTTGTGGTTCGGGGCCGGGCCGATCACCGGCAGCATGTCGGGCGTGCACGGCCGGCTGCCCATGCCGGGGCTGGCATCCACCGCGTCGCCAAGCGGGAACAGTGCCCGCGCGTGCGGCTCGGTCCGCCCGATCTGCACGGGCGTCGGCGGCGCATCACGATGCGCGAACTCGGCGCCGGTGGTCAGCCTGATGCCGCGCGCCATCGGCGCCAGCACATAGCCATTGTCCGTGTCGAGGAGTGTGTGGTGGAGGACCGCGTTGCCCTGGGGCCGGAAGTGGATGTGGTAGCCGCGCTTCACCGCCATCGGCAGCCGGTAGCCGAGCGGGTGCGTCACCTCCTCGGCCCAGGGGCCGAGTGCCACCACCGCGTTCTGCGCCGTCAGGACGCCGTCGCGGGTCGTGACCGACCAGCCAGAGCCGCTGGCCGCAAGGCTCCGCGCATCGCCGGGCAAAAGGGCGCCACCGCGCGATTCGAACAGCCGCAGATAGGCTTTGGACAGACCGCCCGGATCGGCAATGCAGGCCGGGTCATGGTAGTGGATCGCGCCCAGGACCTCGCCGGCGAGATTGGGCTCGAGCGCCCTCACGCCGGCCCCGTCGACGATGTCGAGCGACAGGCCGAAGCCCTCAAGCCGGCGGGTTTCGGCGACCGCGCGGTCGAGGCGCCCTTCGTCCCGGAACAGCTTGATCCAGCCGCTGCGCCGCACCAGCCCCTCGGCACCCGCAGCCGCGATCAGCGGCTCGTGCTCGGCCAGCGACCGTTCGATCAGCGGCAGGGCGGCCTGCATCGCCTGCTCGTGCCGCTTCGGCGATGAATGCCACCAGTAGCGCGCCAGCCACGGCGCAATCATCGGCAGGAAACGCAGGTGATAATGCGCCTCCGGCGTCCCGTTCAGCGCATAGCGGACGAGGTCGGGGATGCGGCGGGGAAACGCATAGGGATAGATCGAGGCCCGTTCGATGATGCCGGCATTGCCGAAGCTCGTCGCCTCGCCGGCGCCGGCCCGGTCGACCAGCGCGACCGAGCGTCCCTTCTCCTGGATCTTCAGGGCTGTTGCCAACCCGACGATCCCTGCGCCGAGAACCACCACATCGCGCTGCATTGGCGTCCCTTGCCGTCCCGTGTACCAGTGACCGTATAGGCACCC
>JBMOJG010000010.1:0-13678 GCA_049316925.1 Alsobacter sp.
ACAAAATAGAGAAAACCATCCTCGTCCTCACGCACGAGGTCGCCGGACCAGCACACCATCTCGCCGCCTTCGACCGGATCCCGCAGCGGATTGGGCCGCAGGACGCGCGCCGTCTCGTCGGGGCGGCGCCAGTAGCCGAGCGAAACCGTGGGGCCGCGGTGAACGAGGATTCCGTGCTCGCCCGGCTTCGCCCGCCGGTTATCTGCGGTCAGCGGGAACACCTCGCATTCCGGGATCGCCTTTCCGATCGACGTCGGGCGGCGATCGACCTCTTCGGGAGGCAGGAAGGTGGACCGGAAGGCCTCGGTCAGGCCGTACATGAGGAAGATGCGTGTCTGCGGAAGGATCTCACGCAGGCGCCAGACGGTCGCCTCAGGCACGGCCCCGCCCGAATTGGTGATGTAGCGAAGGTGAGGCAGCGGCGTCTTCTGCAGGCTGGGCGCCGCGCGGGTCAGGATCGCCCAGATGGTGGGAACGCCGGCAAGGCCGGTGATCTTGTGCCGGGCCAGGTTCACGACAATCTGGTCGCCCATCTGAAAGTTGCAGAGCGCCAGCAGCGCCCCCTGTTCGACGACGGTCAACAGTTGGTTGAGCCCGTAGTCGAAACTGAACGGCAGCACCGAGAGGATGCGGTCTTCCGCCGTGATCCCCAGATAAGTGCGGACGATGCGTGTGCCCGCCAGCATGTTGGCGTGGCTCAGCATGACGCCCTTGGGAGCGCCGGTGGAGCCCGACGTGTAAAGAATGGCCGCCAGATCCTGGCCGATGCTGCGGGCCGGCGGCAGGGCCGGCCGCTCGTCGACCGGCGCATCGATGTCGATCAGGGAGAGGCCGGGAAGGTCGGCCAAAGCGTCGCCAAGCTTGTTCAGCTGCGTGCCGGACGTTACCAGGACCCTGGCACCACTGTCGGCAAGGATGTGGCGGACCTGCTGGGCACGCAGCTGCGGATTGATCGGCACCACCACAGCGTCGGCGCGGCTTGCCGCGAACAGCGCGGCACATTCCGGCAGCGACTTCGGCAGCAGGATCGCCACACGGTCCCCACGCCCCGCCCCCGCCGCCACGATCGCCGACGCGAGGATCTCGACCTCCCTGCGCAAAACCGCATGGGACCAGGACCGGTCGCCGTCAACGATGGCCGGCCGATCCCAATCAGGCTTGGGAAGGGCCAGAAGGTCGTGCAGCAGGACGAGGCTCATGCCGCGACGCCAGCCTTCCGACGCGCGACAAAGGCGGCCAGGGCGCCGATCGTCTCGAAATTCTCCATTGTGAAGTCGTCTTCACCAATCTCGATCCCGAGTTCGTCACCCAGGAAACCCATCAGCTGCAGGATCCCGAGCGAATCGAGCACGCCGGACGACAGCAGCGGCGTACCAGGCGTCAGATTCGCCGCCTTGGCTACAGGTGAAAGCGTCCGCAGGAAGGTCTCCAGCACGGCGACGATGGCGCCATCCGTACGGCCATTAGGGACAGCGGACGAGACAGATGCGTCGATCGGGGAATGGGCGTTCATGGGTGCGGCATCCTCACAGGTCAAAGAGGGACAGTTCCGTGCCGAGATGGTCGGTGCAGTCCTCGAACAGACTGCCTTTCGCAAACCAGAGGCCATTGCGCCGGAAGCCAATGTTGCGCGTGCCGGCTTCGCTTCGACAGTCGATCTGCGCCACCAGCAGACCGCGACCGAGCAGATGCCGGGCCAGGGTTGGCAGATGCGGCTCTAGCGCCGCATGACTGCCCACATAAACCGCCTGCGTCGCCGGCAGCCGGCGCACCCGCTTGGGCCGCATGACGAGCAAGGTACGGCCTGCCTTTCCGTCGACAATCAGCGGCAGGCAGCCCAGCGCGCGATGGCTCTCGATCAGCGTCGCGGGTGGTGATCCTGCCGGCAAAGGCTCTCCGGCCTGCCACTCCGATACAGTTGCGGGACGGCCGCGGCACAGGGCGAGAGCCGGCAATACATGCATCACGACGCCGAGATTGACCGCCTTGAACCCGAACGTTGCGATCATCGTCCGCACGTCGGCGGTCGGTGAGAGATCCGTGTAGATCAAGCCTGGTTCGCTGACGATCTTGCGTAGCATCAATGCCGCACGCCAGCGGTGTGCTGGCCGGACATACAAGCTCGAGACATTGACGACCCGCTGGGGTTCGCTTCCGGGTCGTTGACGCAGGCTGGCCGGTGTCAGCGCAACCCCGACCGGCTCATCGTTCTCCATCAGAAAGAACCCGAGCGGATACTCTGCCGCAGAATTGCCCCCTGCTTGCACAAGGCGGGCGAGGCTGGTCCGCCAGAACGCCCGCGTGCGCGCTGGAAAGCCTTCGGCGAGAAGCTCCGTGGCACGGTCGAGATCTGGGAGCGTGACGGCGGTCAGCATGGAGGCCTCTCGAACACCAACCCCATGCTGCGCCCGGCACCATGCATGAGAGTGCACTGGCTTCAGGACGATGCGGCACGATAGTCGGACACCCGGCCATCGCACGTCGATCCACATGAGATCACACCCGCAGATTGAATCTTTCGCCTGAAGGAACCGTGTACCAAACCGCAGACTCGCGCGGTGCCGGTCATCATGGTTGCGGAAGACTTGACCAGATCGTGCAGATCTTGCCGTGGCATCAGCTGGTTATCCCGCCCGGAGCCACGCGGCGGCGGGCCCCCACTGAAGCAGGAGCATGCAAGAGGCAAGATTGTCCTTGAGGGCTTCTGGCCGAGCCGTACAAAGTGGCGGGCACAATGTCGAAGCCCGGCACCCGGCCCCGCGACGCGGGGGTCTGGACCGTTTCGCCTTCATCTGGTGGGACCATGCAGACTGAAATGGACATCCTTCGCGACCTCGAGCGCCGCGTGCTGTGGCTCGCCTCCTGGATGATCCACCACGCCAACCACATCCGCGAGGCGGGCGAGGTGAAGGTCGGCGGCCATCAGGCCTCCTCCGCCTCCCTGTGCGGGATCATGACGGCGCTGTATTTTTCGGTGCTGCGTCCGCAGGATCGCGTGGCGGTCAAGCCGCATGCCTCCCCCATCTTCCATGCGATCCAGTATCTCGCAGGCAACCAGACCCGGGCCAAGCTGGAGAATTTTCGCGGATTCAAGGGCGCGCAGAGCTATCCGTCGCGCACCAAGGACGTCGACGACGTGGACTTTTCGACCGGCTCAGTCGGACTGGGCGTTGCCCAGACGCTCTTCTCGTCGCTCGTGCAGGACTACGTCACAGCCCATGGCTGGATGAAGGGGCGCCCCGAAGGCCGGATGATCTCCCTCGTCGGCGATGCCGAGATGGACGAGGGCAACATCTACGAGGCCCTGATCGAGGGCTGGAAGCACGGGCTCAGGAACTGCTGGTGGATCGTCGATTACAACCGCCAGAGCCTCGACGCAGTGGTTCGTGAGGGGCTCTGGCAGAAATTCGAACAGATGTTTGCCAGTTTCGGCTGGGACGTGGTGATCGTGAAGCATGGCACGCTTCAGGAAGCCGCTTTTGCGGAGCCGGGCGGAGCAGCACTGCGCGGCTGGATCGACTCCTGTCCGAACCAACTCTATGCGGCGCTCACTTTCCAGGGCGGGGCGGCGTGGCGGAAGCGGCTGCTCGACGACATCGGTGATCAGGGCCCGGTGACACGGCTCATCGAGGCCCGGTCAGACACCGAACTCGCGACGCTGATGAGCAATCTGGGCGGCCACGACCAGACGAGCCTGATCGAGGCGTTTCAGGGCGCCGGGCGTAACGATCGGCCTACTCTGTTCATCTGCTACACGATCAAGGGGCACGGCTTGCCTCTGGCAGGTCACAAGGACAATCATGCCGGGCTCATGACGCCAGCCCAGCTTGACGGATTCCGGCAGTCCATGGGCATCCGTCCCGGGCACGAATGGGACAAGTGGGAAGGCGCCCGGGTCGACGCCGCGACGTTGGAGGCCTACGTCGCCAAGGCGCCGTTCTTCGCCGAAGGCCGACGTCGCCTTCACGCAGCGGCCGTTCCGGTGCCCGATACGCTGCCGGTTCCGGCCGAACGCGGCAAGCCGGTTTCGACGCAGATGGGCTTCGGGCAGATCCTGAACGAGATCGCCCGCGAGGATTCGGCCCTCGCGAGGCGCATCGTGACAACGTCGCCAGACGTAACCGTGTCGACCAATCTGGGACCCTGGGTCAACCGCCGCGGCCTGTTTGCGCGCCACAGCATGGCGGATACCTTCAAGGCCGAGCGGAGTCCCTCGACCTACAACTGGGAATTCTCCCCGACAGGACAGCATCTGGAACTCGGCATCGCCGAGTCGAACCTGATGATCATGCTCTCGGCTCTCGGGCTGTCGCACTCCATCAATGGCGAGCGGCTGCTGCCGATCGGCACGGTCTATGATCCGTTCATCTATCGGTCGGCCGATCAGCTGAACTATGCCTGCTATCAGGACGCCCGCTTCATGCTTGTCGCCACGCCGTCGGGCATCACTTTGGCGCCGGAAGGCGGCGCGCATCAGTCGATTGGCACGCCACTCATCGGCATGGCGCAGGACGGCCTGTGCGCGTTCGAACCGGCGTTCGTTGATGAACTCGTCGCGATCATGCGGTTTTCATTCGACTACATGCAGCGCGATGGCGAAGGCGATCCCGACGAAACCACATGGCTGCGGGACCAGACCGGCGGATCGGTCTATCTGCGCCTGTCGACCCGCCCGCTTGAGCAACCGCCACGCACTCTGACGCCGGAGCTGGCCCGCGATATCGTCAACGGGGCCTACTGGTTCAGGCCACCGGGACCGAACACATCCGTGGTGATTGCCTATCAGGGTGCCGTGGCCCCGGAGGCGATCACAGCAACCGGCCTTCTTGCCGAGGATCGTCGCGAAGTGGCGTTGCTGGCCGTGACCTCGGCCGACCGTCTGAATGCCGGGCACCAGGCGGCGGAGCGCGCTCGCCAGCGCGGCAATGCCCACGCGTTGAGCCATGTCGAGCGTCTGTTTGCACCGCTCGGCCGCGATTGCGGGCTTGTGACAGTCATGGACGGGCATCCCGTCGGCTTGTCCTGGCTGGGCGGGATCTATGGCCATCGCGTCAAGGCGCTGGGCGTCGAACACTTCGGACAGACCGGCACGATCCAGGACCTCTACCGGCATCACGGAATTGATGCCAATGCGATCATCCACGCGGGGCAGGCCGTGAGTGCCGGCCGGACTGTGCGGCATCTGCAGGCGTTGCCGTCATAACGCGCGGTGCGCCGCCCGGTTGCTTCTTCGCGTGCCTCGCCCTGATGACCAGCCCCGATGACACCATGGCGCTGTCGCGACATCCGTTGCGACGCAAGATCTGAACGGTCGTCAAGTGCCCGCTTCGCCCCAGGATGCCCGGCGTCTCCAGGCAGCAGGTGCGGATGCCATCGGGATCGCCTCTCCTTGCGGATAACGGCTCGTGGCTTGTGCCCCGCGAGGCTCTCGCCGCTGTCTGCCCCGCTGCCAGACAGGATGTCCCCATGATCCGAAGGAAGCGCAATCACGCTGGACGGGTCTCCTGGCGAGCTGGAGTGGTACGGCAAAACGGCATTCATTGTGGTGTCATGCGCGCTTCCTCCTATGACGCGCGATCCGCAGAATCCGTCCGGAGACATCCATGCGCGCCCCCTTCCGTTACCTTGCCTTGACCGCTGCCGCCTTGTGCCTTGCGGCCCCGCTTCCCGCCACTGCTCAGCAGCGGACCTTGACTGTTTATTCCTCGCTGGACGAGGACCAGGCCAAGGCCCTGATCAAGGGCTTCGAGACCAAGAACCCGCAGATCAAGGTCAATGCCATTCTGGGCTCGACAGCGCCGATTATTGCCCGCGTCATCGCCGAGGCGGCGAGCCCGCAGGCCGATGTCGTCATGGGCAACGCCGTGTCCGCGCTGATGGCGGCCGATTCCCGGGGCCTGCTGCTGCCCTACAAGCCGGCCAACTACGACAAGGTCGCGGCCTTCATGCGCGATGCCCGGCCTGAGCCGGTCTGGGTCGGGATCGACGCCTGGGCATCGTCCGTCTGCTTCAACACCGTCGAGGCTGCCAAGAAGAACATCCCGGCGCCGAAGTCGTGGCAGGACCTGACCAAGCCGATCTACAAGGGCCACATCACCATGCCGAGCCCGCTGTCGTCCGGCACCGCTTTCCTGGCCGTGAATGGCTGGCTTTCGGTGTTTGGCGAGAAGGGCGGCTGGGAGTTCATGGACAAGCTGCACGAGAACGTCGCCCAGTACGGTCATTCCGGCAGCGCACCGTGTCGTCAGGCGGGAGCGGGCGAGGCCATCATCGGCATCTCGTATGCGACGCCCGGCGTGAAGGCGATCAATGACGGCGCACCGCTGCAGATCATCCTGCCGGAGGAAGGCCTTGGCTGGGAGATCGAGGCAACGGCAATCGTCAAGGGTGCTCCCAACCTCACCGATGCCAAGCTGCTCGCCGACTGGGCCTCGTCGCGTGAGGCCGCGGAGATCTCGGCACGCTTCCTGCCGATGACCGCCTATGAGGATATCCAGTCGCTGCCGAAGAACTATCCGGCCGGCGAGAAGGACAAGCTCCTCAAGATGGACTTCGCCAAGCTCGCCGCCAACCGTGACGCCGTCATGGACGAATGGCAGAAGCGCTACGGCACCAAAGTGCCGCCGAAGAAGTGATGCAGCGGTACGTCGACCCTGCATCGGTTTCGACATCGGCTGGATTGGGGGGTACTTCGGTGCCCCCCTATCTGTCGGTCAAGGGACTAACCAAACGGTTCGGCCAGAGCACGGTCGTCGACGATGTCAGCTTCGACGTCGAGCCCGGTGCCTTCCTGTGTGTTCTCGGCCCTTCGGGCTGTGGCAAGACCACGCTGCTGCGCCTCATCGCCGGCTTCGAACGGGCCGACGCAGGCGACATCGTCCAGGCCGGCCGCACCATCACCCGCCTGTCGCCCGAGCAGCGCGACTTCGGCATCGTCTTCCAGTCCTATGCCCTGTTCCCCAACCGCACCGCGGCCGGCAACGTCGCCTACGGCCTCGAAGCCACCGGCGTGCCACGCCGGGAGCGTGAGACACGGGCAGCCGAATTGCTCGACCTCGTCGGACTCCTTGCCCATGCCGGCAAGTATCCGGGTCAATTGTCGGGTGGCCAGCAGCAGCGCGTCGCTCTCGCCCGCGCGCTGGCACTGTCGCCTGGCCTTCTCTTGCTGGACGAGCCCCTGTCCGCGCTGGACGCCAAGGTCCGCGCCCGTCTGCGCGACGAATTGCGCGATCTGCAGAGGCGGCTGGGCGTCACGAGCCTGATGGTCACGCATGACCAGCAGGAAGCCCTGTCTATCGCCGACCGGATCCTGGTGATGAACCATGGCCGGATCGAACAGGCCGGCACGCCGGCCGAAGTCTACGAGAGCCCCGCAACCCTGTTCGTCGCGCGGTTCCTGGGGGACATGAACGCTCTCCAAGTGGAAGCCTTTAGCGGCGACCGCATCACCGCCGGCGGCCTGACGCTTGGCCTTGAGAAGTCCGTCGGTCCGGCTTCCATCGACACCAGCCCCGGAATGCGGACCAGACTGTGCATCCGTCCGGCGGCCGTTGCCATCGGGGCCGAGGCGGACGGGCAGCCGAACCTCTGTCGCGGGACCATTGTGCAGGTCGAGTTTCTCGGCGACACCGTGCGGATGCGACTGGCACCGGATGACGCGCCGGGGCTGCTGATCCAGGCGGACGCGCCACGCCTGCGGCTCGACCCGCTGCCGAATATCGGCGAAACGGTCGCCTTTGCGCTGCCGCCCCGCCACCTGCGCCTGCTCGCCGGCGACGAGTGAGGCGATGGCCGCGATCCGGGACGTTGCACCGCTGGTCCGCCCGGCTGTCCTGCCCGGTACGGCCTACCTGGCCGGACGGGTGGTCGCCGCACTCGTTCCGTCTGTCCTGACCGCCCTTCTGCTGGTTGCTGCCGTATTGCCGATCGGGGCGCTGCTGGTCCGCAGCCTGTTCGACCGGGCGGGCAGCTTCGTCGGCGCCCGCAATTTCGTCCGCTATGCAACCGAACCAGGCCTGTCGATCGCCGCCTGGAATTCGGTGGCACTGTCGACGTTGGCCACGGTCATCGTCGTCTTCATCGCCTTTCCGGTGGCCTATGCGCTGGCGCGAAGCCGGATGCCGCTTCGTGGCCTGCTGCGCGTCGTCGTCATGTTGCCGCTGCTGACCCCATCGCTGCTTCCCGCCTTCGGTCTTGTCTATCTGTTTGGCAACCAGGGGTTCTTGAAGGGCTGGCTGCTGGGAGCGCCATTGTATGGGCCGGTCGGTATTGTGATGGGGTCCGTGTTCCATGCGCTGCCCCATGCGGTCCTGATCCTGTCCGCCGGGCTCACGGCCGGAGACGCGAGGCTGTACGAGGCCGCGCAGGCGTTGAAGGCGGGACCGTGGCGGACGTTCCGCACCGTGACGCTGCCGTCGTGCCGCTACGCGCTCGTCAGCGCGGCATCGGTGGTGTTCGTGCTCGTCTTCACCGATTTCGGGATCCCGACCGTCCTGGGGGGCTCCACCAATGTGCTGGCGACCGACATCTACAAGCTCGTCATCGGGCGTTTCGATTTTGAGCTTGGGGCCGTGGTCGGCGTCCTGCTGCTGTTGCCGGCGGTGATCGCCTTTGGAATTGACGCCCTGGTGCGCCGGACCGAGCGCATGCACATCACCGGCCGCTCGGTGCCGATCGAGCCGCGACCGTCGCCGCACCGCGATGGTCCCCTGCTGGTGTTTGCCATCCTGGTCGCGGGTGCCATTCTCGGCCTCATCGGGACGGCCGTGTTCGGATCTCTGGTTCGCTTCTGGCCGTATAATCTGACGCTGGGTTTGCACAATTACGGGCGCCTGCTCGAAGACCCGGACGAGGTCCGCGCCGTGGTCAACAGCCTCGTGCTGGCGGCCTGCGTGGCCGCGCTCGGGACCGTGATGGCCGCCTGCACCGGGTGGGTGGTGGCACGGCGCATCGGACCTGCGCCGGTCCACCAGGCCATGCATGCGTTGGCGATGGCGCCGGTCGCCGTACCGGGACTGGTGCTCGGCCTCGGATATGTGTTTTTCTTCAATAATCCGCACAATCCGCTGCACGGACTTCAGGGCACCATGGCGCTGATCGTGATCTGCACCGTGACGCATTTCTACACGGTGCCCCACCTGATGACGGTCGGAAGTCTGTCACGACTCGACCGGGAGATTGACCTCGCCGGGCAGGCTCTGCGATCCGGGCCGCTCGGCACGGCGCGGCGGATCCATGTGTCCTTCCTGGCGCCGACCCTCGTCGACGTCGCCGGCTATTTCTTCGTCAACGCCATGACGACGGTCTCGGCGCTGATTTTCCTGTTCACCGCCAAGACCAGGGTCGCAGCGATTGCGGTGGTCAACATGGTCGAGGGCAGCCGGTTCGGCCAGGCGGCGGCACTGGCGGTGCTCATCATGGTGTTGTCGATTGCCGCAACGCTGGTTCAGATCATGGTGCGGGCCGCCATCCTGCGGGCCCAGGGTTGGCGTCGGCGGGGGGCCGTATGACCGTGACACCTGCAAGCCTCATGGACTTCGCCCATCGCCTCGCCGACGCGTCCGGCCGGTCGATCCTGCCACACTATCGCAGTGGCCTCGCCGCCGCCGACAAACGTGCCGCGACGCCGGGGAATTTCGATCCGGTGACGGCGGCCGACCGGGAGGCCGAACAGGTCATCCGGGCCCTGCTGCACGAGGTCCATCCCGACCATGGCATCATCGGCGAGGAGTTCGGATCCGACCGGGCTGACGCCGACTATGTCTGGGTCATCGACCCGATCGACGGCACGCGGTCCTTCATCGCCGGACAGCCCGTCTGGGGCACACTGATCGCGCTTCTTCGCCACGGCCGCCCCGTCTTCGGGCTGCTCGATCAGCCGTTTCTGGGAGAGCGCTTCTGGGGTGACGGGGCCAGTGCGACCATGACCGGCCCGCAAGGCCGGCGGACCCTCGCCACGCGCCGGCCGGTGCAGCTTGCCGATGCGGTGGTTTGGGTGAGTTCTGCGGTCTGGCGTGATCCGATGATGGCAGCACGCGTCACCGCCCTCGGCAAGGCCGTGCGCATGCTGCAGACTGGAGCCGACTGCTACACCGTAGCGATGCTGGCGGAAGGGCATGTCGACATCGTCATCGGGTTCGGCGGATTTGAGATCTACGACATCGCCGCGCATATTCCCCTGGTTGCCGGTGCCGGCGGGATCGTCACCGCGCTCGACGGCGGCGACGCGCTGCACGCAGACGCCATGATCGCCAGCGGCGATGCTGGTTGTCACGCCGCAGCCCTCGCGGTCCTGTCGAGGGCTTCATGACTGCTCCGACCGGCACCAGCCCAGACCTCCTGCACCGCGATGCCGCGGCGTTCATGCATCAGGACGGCTCATCACCCTGTATTGGCGTGATCCGTGGCGCTCGCGGGGGCTGGATCGAGCTGGAGGATGGCCGCCGTCTCCTCGACCTGCACGGCAACAGCGCCCACCATATCGGCTATGCACACCCGCGCCTTGTCGCCGCGGTGAAGCAGCAGATTGACAGCCTCGCTTTCTCTCCCAGGCGCTTCGCCAACGAAACAGCCACGCTGCTGGCCGAAACGCTGACTGCACGGTTCCGTCCCGGCCACTCGCGGGTGCTGCTGGCGCCGTGCGGATCGGATGCTGTCGAGATTGCGTTGCGCCTCGCCCGCGTGGCCACGGGCCGGTCGGGGATCGTGGCACTCGAGGGCTCCTATCACGGCCACGGCTTCGCCAGCCTGGCGCTCGGCACAGCACGCCCGGACCCACGGCTTGGCAGCCAGCTGCCCGATATTCACCATGTGACGCCCTATTGGGATGTCGCAGGCGGCGGTGCCGACCGGATGCTGGCCGACATCGAGCGTGCGCTGCATGAAGCGAAGGGTGGCATCGCCTGCATCATCGCCGAACCAATGCGCTCCAACTGCGTCGTTCCGCCCGCCGGTCTGTGGCCTGCCGTCGCTGCTCTGGCCTCCCGCCACGGAACGCGCCTGGTCTTCGACGAGATCCCCAGTGGCCTCGGCAAGACCGGCCGATTTTTCGCCCATGAGCATTATGGCGTCACCCCGGATGCGGTGGTCCTCGGCAAGGCCCTGGGCGGTGGACTGGTTCCGATTGCCGCGGTCATCGCCGATTCCGACCTGTCCGTCGCGCCGGACCTGTCGCTCGGGCACTACACCCACGAGAAAAATCCGGTCACGGCCTGTGCCGCCCTGACGACCCTTCAGATCATCGACGATGAGGGACTTGTGGCAGCGGCTGACCGGCTCGGACGCTACGCGGAGACGCGCCTGCGCGAGACCTTCGCTGATCATCCGGCCGGTGACGCCGTGAGCCTGCGCGGGCTTGGTCTCCTGCGCTGCGCCGACTTTGGTGCTATGGCGGCATTCGGACCGGAGGATGCCGCGGATCGTCTGGTGGACGCCGCCTTCGCCCACCGCATGTCGACGACGGCCAAAGGCCGCGACGCGATCGGGTTCTCACCCGCCCTTGTCGTCAGCGAAGCCGAGATTGATGACGCCTGCCTGGCCCTGCGCGCGGCCTTCGACAAGGTGGCCGCGGACGGTCCGGTCGATCCAGCGCGAACAGAGCCACGAGCGGACCGTTGCGCGCGCTCATGACTGCCGGGCGTTGCGCAGTGTTCCGCCAGTCCGCAGTGGCAGCACCTGACAGGAATGACGCCCTGGCTAAGCCGGAAGGACGATCACCTTCGTCTTGACCGGAGTGCGTGAATAGAGGTCCATCATGTCCTGCGTCAGAAGGCCGGTACAGCCGCTGGTTACGCCGGATCCGATCGATTCAGGATCAATGGTGCTGTAGATTGTGTAGAGCGTGTAAACGCCCTTCTGGTACAGATAGAGCGTGCGCGCGCCGAGCGGATTGTCGAGGCCTCCCGGCATGCCGCCGGCATATTTGCGGGCCTCGGGCTGGCGCTGGATCATTTCCTTGGGCGGCGTCCAGACGGGCCATTCGGCCTTGCGCCCGACATAGGCTTCACCGCTCCACAGGAACCCTTCACGCCCGACATTGGCCCCATAACGGGTGGCGTTTCCGTCGCCCTCGATGCGGTACACGTAGTAATTGCTGGGGTCGACGATAATGGTACCAGCCGCCTCTTTGCTGTCGTGGCGCACGGTCCGGCGAAAATACTTCGGGTCGAGCTTGCTGACATCGACAGCCGGGACCGGGAATTTCTCGTCTGGCAACGGCCCGTAAAATTTTGCCGCCTCGACGCTGCTCAAGCTGTCGGACGTGACGCAACCGGCCAGAGCCAGCGTGCTCAACCCGACGGCAGAGCCCAACAGAAAAGACCGGCGGTCAAGACGGCCCGACTGAAGGCCAAGGCGAGCCTCACCGTCCCTCTCGCCAGTACCGGCAATCCTGCTGTCCACGATCCCGAATTTGGAGTTTCCGACGTCCTGCTGCGCGACCAAAGAAAACTCCTACGCACACACGATGCACTCTTTTGCTGTTCTTATCTTGCCGAAAGTCCGCTCAATTGGCAAGATCTGCCGCACTCAGCGCCTTGCTTGCCTTGCCCGAACGTCGTCCACGCCTCGGTTGTCTCTTCGTGCGGCATAGCGCTGGTTTCGCCAAACCATACAAGCCATGAGCGATGCCTTCATGCATCCGCTCGGATTTTCGGCACCAATCGGATTGTTGATACCATGCATCAACGGTCCGAATGGCGCGCAAGCGCCATACCGCCACTCCTCGGGTTCATCCGGCGGCCTACGAATTCGGCACCTGACGCCAATCACAAGACACTGCAATATAATTAATAAATATTAATGACTTATGGCGACGCCGTCAGGCGTGAAAAATATCCTCCGAATTGTCCCCGACCGATGTTGCGGTCAAGGTGTTGCCCCAGTTTCGACAATTCGGCTAGGCCGTTCTGACAGTTTGATTGGGCCTGTCCTGCTGAGGTTCGAAGTCTCAGAACTCCGCCAGCAGCCGCCCGAACCCATCCATGCGGTCGGTGATGCCGTTGTCGCGCAGGGCCTGCCAGTAGGTCGCCGTGTTGATGGCGATGACTGGCTTGCCCAGCCACAGCTCGGCGGCGGCAGCGAGGCGCACCATCGACAGGTTGGTGCCCACCTGCACGATGGCGTCGACATCGTCGCCGTCGAGCTTGCGCAGTTCCTCGCGCAATGTCGCCGGCCCCACCTCGGCGATGCCGGTCCAGGAGCGGCACTGCAGGCAGGTGTCGCGCACCACCGCAAAGCCCATGTCGTTGAAATAGCGGGTCACCTCGGTGTTCATCACCGGCCAGTAGGGTGAGATGAACGCAATGCGTTTAACCCCGCCATAGGCCTTGAGCGCGGCCGTGCAGGCATGGCTGCCGACGGTGATCTTCACCCCCGACTCGCCCTCGACCTTGGCGACGAATGCATCGGCACCCTTGGCGCCGTCGAAGAATGTCACCGCTGACATACCCATGACCAGATGGGTGGGCAAACACGTCATGACGCTGCGCACCGCGTCGAGCACGTTGGAGGCGATGACCTCGGCCCCGGCGCGGAAGCTCTCATTGCTCACCGCATTGGCGTTGGGCGTGTAGATGCGGCTGTAGTGGTTGGTCACGCCGAGCGGACGCATGGCGTCGAAGTCCGGCTGCACGATGGTGTTGGTGGATGGTCCAAGCACGCCGAATTTGGCGCGCCAGCC